>DAIMFE010000170.1:0-1662 GCA_036724805.1 Bacteroides sp. | reverse complement strand
TTGGATACTCGGATTTATCATTTATAACGGAATAGGCGTTATCAGTTGGGAGTTTTTGACTGCCGTGCCCACCGAAGGAATGACTTCGGGAGGAATATTCCCTGCCATCGTTGGAACCTTATGTTTGGTTGCCGGAAGCGTACTATTCGCCTTTCCTATTGGTGTTATGTCGGCTATTTATATGAATGAATATGCCGGAAACGGTTGGGTTGTTCGCTTTATCCGTATCATGACTAACAATTTAGGAAGCATCCCCTCTATTGTATTCGGTTTGTTTGGTATGGCTCTGTTTGTGAATACACTGGGCTTTGGAGACTCCATTCTGGCGGGTTCCTGTACGCTTGGTTTGTTGGTTCTGCCTTTAATCATCCGCACAACAGAGGAAGCCTTGAAAGCAATACCTAACGCTTACCGTACAGGCAGCCTGGCATTGGGAGCCAGCAAAATTCAAACCATCCGTAAGGTAGTGCTTCCTATGGCATTCCCCAATATTATTACAGGACTTATCCTATCTATCGGAAGGGTTTCGGGCGAAACAGCGCCTATCCTGTTTACCGTAGCCGCTTATTTTCTTCCCAAACTACCCACCGGTATTTTCGATCAGGTAATGGCGCTTCCTTATCATTTATATGTGATAGCAACCAGTGGGACAGATATTGAAGCATCGCGCCCAATTGCTTACGGAACAGCATTAGTTCTGATAGCGATTGTTTTATTAATGAATTTACTCGCAACAACACTCAGACGATACTTTGGTCGGAAAGTGAAAACCAATTAATATGATACAAGCAAAAGACATCAATTTCTATTACGGAAATTTCCATGCGCTAAAGAACATCAATATAGAAATGGAGCCCCATACGGTAACGGCTTTTATCGGCCCGTCCGGATGTGGCAAATCTACATTTCTGCGGTTGTTTAACCGGATGAATGATTTAATAGATGATACCCGCCTTACGGGAGAATGTTTGATTAACGGAGAAAACATTTACAGTAAATCGGTACAGGTAGATGATTTACGGAAAAAAGTAGGCATGGTATTCCAAAAACCTAATCCATTTCCCAAATCAATCTTTGAAAATGTGGCCTATGGACTTCGGGTAAACGATATCCGAGACAAAGCCTATATTACCCGGCGGGTAGAAGAATCACTGCAAGCGGCAGCCCTTTGGAACGAGGTAAAAGACAAATTGAAAAAGTCGGCATTCGAACTTTCAGGCGGTCAGCAACAGCGGCTTTGTATTGCCCGCGCATTGGCCATATCGCCCTCCATTCTATTGATGGACGAACCGGCATCGGCTCTCGACCCCATCTCCACATCTAAAATAGAAGAGTTGATCCACGTGCTTAAAAAAGATTATACAATCGTTATCGTAACCCATAATATGCAACAAGCAGCACGTGTGAGTGATAAAACCGGCTTCTTTATGCTCGGAGAGCTTATTGAGTACGATGATACAAAAAAGATATTCTTAAAGCCCGAAAAAGGACAAACCCAGAATTACATCACCGGCCGCTTCGGATGAAAATTAAAACAAATAAAATGAAACATACAGAAAAAGAACTTCAATCGCTGAAAGAAGAAGTAAGCCAAATGTGGAAACTGGTTCTTTCGCAACTCGAAAAGTCCAAACAATCCTTTTTGAATGGAGATATAGACTT
>DAIMFE010000169.1:0-2432 GCA_036724805.1 Bacteroides sp. | reverse complement strand
TTAGCTTTTCTACATTCAAAATGTTTCTAATCCTAAACGCACGTTGCATTTCTCCTAAATGCACGTTGCATTTGTCTCAACAGCACGTTGCTTTTTCTCAAATGCAACGTGCTGTTGGGGTGATACAACGTTGCATTTGGTTGGTTTTAAACAGCAGGGTTTAAACATATCCCAATGAGACATTTTGGGTTAAAAAAAGGCGGGCCACAACACCCGCCTTACATAATGCAAAACAACAATACATATAAATACAATTTATACGTATACCCCGAAATATGGTAATTGCCAATTCATTTCCGAAAGTCCCAGTAAAAAGATAACAACTCCTACAAACCAAAGTATGATCAAAGCCCATTTTAATCCGGTTGCCATTGGTTCCCAGTTGAATATCTGCCGAAGTATTGAAAAGATAAGAGCTGCCAGAGGTACACCAACTATTAATATTCCTGATATGGATGTAGCAAGTGAAACTATGGGCTCACCCGAAATCATTCCCCAATCTACAGAAGGTAAAAGGCTATATAAAACAGCTCCACCTCCAATAGCCACACTGATAATAGCAATCAGCAAAGCAACGAATACGATTGCAAGAACAAACAATACAGGAGCGCATACTATTGCAAGAATTACCAAGCAGGCTTTAAGAATAAAACCAAATACCTTTACAAATACATCTCCCAATTGTTGCAAAAAAGTTCTGGGCTTATCCGACTTGAAATAATCATTTACCTCATTAGACATTTTCTCGAAACCGTCTTTTACCGTTTTTCCTATGTTTTCAACAGTAACTTCTTCTCCGCGCATATTAAGTTTCTCGGCAGCGGTACGAGCTTCGGGAATAACAAGCCAGCAAATTATATATATAGGAATTAATGTACCCACACCGGCTATCATTATAACAATCAATAGCAAACGTAATAATGTTACATCCCAACCCAAATAGGCTCCTAATCCGCTAACCACACCACCCAATATCCTATCATCGGGATTACGATATAAGCGTCTGCGCGAATAAGTATATTCTCTACCTGTATTGGTTGAATAGTTGGAAGAATAAGATTTATTCTCGGATCCCGACTCTTTATCGGTTCCGGCTAATTCTTCCGGCCTACCCATACGTTCTATTACTTCTTCCACATAATTTATGGAAATTACCTGAGAACCGTTGCCTATTTTCTCGGAGAATAATTCTGATATTCTGTTTTCGATATCTGCAACAATCTCTTGCGCCCCTTCCTGTTTACGAAAGTGCAACTTAAGATTGTTGATATATTCATCGAGTAATTTATAGGCATCTTCATCTATATGAAATACGGTGCCTCCCAGATTTACAGTCAATGTTTTTTTCATCTTTATATATTTTAATTCAATGTTGTTTAGTTAAGGCTATATGACTTACGGTTTCATTTAATTCTTTCCATGCAACTTCAAGTTCATTTAAAAACAATTCTCCTTTTTCCGTCAACTTGTAATATTTCCTTGGAGGACCCTGCGTAGATTCTATCCATTCATAACTTAACAAATCAGAGTTTTTCAGTCTTGTTAATAATGGATATAATGTGCCTTCAACAACTATTAATTTTGCTTCTTTCAATTTCTGAATTATATCAGATGCATAAGAAGGTTCTTTATGCAAAAGCAAAAGTATGCAATACTCTAACAAACCTTTGCGCATCTGGGATTTTACATTGTCTACATTCATGTTGAAATTAGTATTTGAGGAGATACCATTCGCTGCGCTCATTCAGGAGATATCGCTACGCCAGGAGTTAAAGTTTCTCCTCTATTAACTTTATCTCCCCTATTAACTTTATCTCCTTTATTAACTTTACTTCCCTTTTCCTCCCCAAACATATGCATTACTTTAGTACTATGCAATACATAGTATTATTATTTTCCATTTATTAACTAACTATAAATGAATATACCCCTCATAAACTTTGTGTTTAGCATCTTTATCTATAAATTTGGCTGAAAATTTAATATGAGATGTTAACTATACGCAAAGCTACCACAGAAGATTGCAATTTAATTAATGAACTCGCGGCAAAAGTATTCCCCACTACTTATTGCGAAATATTATCTTCCGAACAATTAGAGTATATGTTCCAATGGATGTATTCTCCTGAAAACATCTGTAAACAAATAACCGAGAATGGACATGTATATTTTATATCCAGTATTAACGATGCCCCCTGCGGATATGTTTCTGTGGAACACAATGTAGGCAAATTTCTTTTTGAACAAGCCGTAAATTACATAAGAGAGATTCATCCCGAACCCTGTTTGATGGAATTGAATGTTAATCGTAATAACAAAGCTGTGCTATTTTACGAGCATCTGGGTATGAAGAAACTTCGCGAAGGAGATTTCCATATCGGAAACGGATATTATATGAACGATTATATTATGGATTTATATTTATAAATATA
>DAIMFE010000168.1:0-2711 GCA_036724805.1 Bacteroides sp. | reverse complement strand
TTTGTTTTTCTGTAATCCATAAAATTTTATATAATTTATTCTAAATCTATTGTTTTACTTGAGTCTTTAAAGATTTTATCAGCCTCTTTTCCATATTTACTATCAGGAAATTCGTTTTTGAAGGCATAGTATTCATCGATTGCCTCTCTGAAACGATCATCTTTTCTTTCTTCAATACTGTATAAAGCCATTTCATATCTGGCACGTAAAACCAATATTGAAAGTTCTTCTCGTAAATATGTATAAGGATAATCTTTTAAAGCATTTTGAGCTGTAATTACGCATGAAAGGAAATTATTATCACTATAATTACCCAAATTGAAATATAGTCTTGCGGCAAGAAATTCTTTCATAACAAGTTTATCCTGTAACGAGAAGATCATATCTTGCGCCTCTTGCTTCCTTGAGCTTTGTGGAAAATACTCTAGAAACATTTGCAGTTCCTGAATAGCTAAATAAGTTCCGGATTGGTCGAGTCTTGCATCGGGGCTTTCCAGAAACAAGGATTTACCTGAATGGAAGCGTGAAAGTTCAGTAAATGTTCCGCGAGGATACGTATTATAATATGTTATAAAGGTTTGAGCAGCAGTAGAATAGTCCTTTTGGTTATAATAACTCATAGCTAACATATACAAAGACTCTTCTGCTTTGTCTGTTCCCTTTAAAATGGTAATTACTTCATTCAGCAGAGTAGCAGCCCGGCTGTACTGGCCTTTTGCAAAATAGTTTTTCGCTGCCTCATATTTATACTCATAATCAGTACTTTTTAGCAACTTATTGTATTCACCGCAAGAGGAGAGAATGATAGCTGCAAGTAAAACTAAAACGAAATTTTTCTTCATGCTGTTAAAAATAATTGCGCAAAGTTACTTAATCACATCGAATAAATCAATTAATCAATGTTTTTTTCATTTAAAAAGGATAATCCAGAAAGAAAAAGAAGTTATAATTTGTATAAATCGCTTGCCGCGAGCAAATCTACTTTCTTTTCGGTTAAAACTTCAATGCATTTTTCCAAATTACTGGGACGGATGATTACATTGGCCGAATTATTGTTTGCAAATGAATACATATATTCAATAAACACGCCTTCATCTGATAAATAATTTAGAACTTTAGCCAAAGCTCCGGGAATATTAGGACAGTTTATACCAACAACATTGGTTACATTTACTGCAAAATGATTCTCTTTTAATACCTTGTATGCTTTATCAGGATCCGATACGATACCGCGGAGAATACCAAAGTCAGCATTTTCAGCAATACAAAGAGCAGAAAGATTAATATCTGCACTAGCAAGAACTTCAGTTACTTCAGTCAATCTACCTGTATTATTTTCTAAAAAAATGGAAAGTTGTTTTGCTATCATAATATAATAATTATTAAAACGTTCTCTTATCAATAACCCGTTTAGCTTTTCCAGTACTCCGTTCAATGCTGCGAGGCTCGGCTAATTTCACGTCCACACCTAGTCCTAATACACTTTGCAAACGTGATGTAAGTTTCTTTCTAAGCGCAAGCATTACGTTAATTTCATCTGAATAAAAGTCTGGTCGCACTTCCACCCGAAGCTCCATTCTGTCGGTATTATTTATACGATCTACGGTCAACAAATAGTGTGGTTCAAATTCTTCCATTTCCAGGATAACGGATTCGATCTGAGTTGGGAATACATTTACTCCACGAATTATTAGCATGTCATCGCTTCTACCAAGTATTCTATCCATTCTTGCCAGTGTTCGCCCGCAGTTACATTTATCGTAATGCAAGGCGGTAAGATCTTTTGTGCGGTAACGTAATAACGGCATTCCTTCTTTGGTAAGATGAGTGAATACTAATTCTCCAGTTTCACCCGGTTTTACCGGTTGTAAGGTGTTAGGATCAACAATTTCAGGGAAATAATGATCCTCATTTAAATGAGTACCATTTTGACATTCACACTCGTAACCTACACCTGGACCAGCTATTTCACTTAATCCATAAATATCATAAGCCTTAATTCCAAGCTTTTCTTCAATCTCCTTACGCATGTTTTCAGTCCAGGGTTCTGCCCCGAAAGTACCGATCTTAAGTTTTAATTCATCTCTGCTTATACCTGAATCTTTAATGGCATCAGCAATAAACAACGCATAAGAGGGTGTACAACAAAGAACTGTAGCTCCAAAATCGTGCATTAAAGTTATTTGTTTTTCGGTATTACCACTCGACATCGGAATTACCGAAGCACCAATATGTTCTGCACCATAATGTGCACCTAAGCCACCGGTAAACAAGCCATATCCATAGGCAACCTGAAAAACATCAGAGCTATTGGCTCCATATGCTGAAAAACAACGCGCAAGACATTCTGTCCAAACAGACAAATCTTTTCGTGTATAGCCCACTACGGTGGGTTTTCCGGTTGTTCCGGAAGAAGCATGAATTCGTACGATTTGGCTCATGGGCACCGCACACATTCCAAACGGGTAGTTATCTCTTAAATCGTATTTAGTTGTAAAAGGAAGTTTTACAATATCATCTATATCATTAATATCATCAGGGGTAATCCCCAATTCCTGCATTTTTTTGCGATAAAATGGTGTATTGTGGTAAACGTATTCTACAATCTTTTTCAGACGAATGCTTTGAATTCTCTTTAAACTCTCCCTATCCATGCATTCTATATTTTCATTCCAGATCATTTCTTTGATTATAGTTTAATATTAATATTT
>DAIMFE010000167.1:0-2950 GCA_036724805.1 Bacteroides sp. | reverse complement strand
TTTTTTGAGTTTTAAGTTTTTAAGTTTCCCAGCAGATACTCTTTGTTGGGGTCTCTTTTCACCACAAATAAACTCTGAGTTTTACAACAGGTCAAAGATACACAATTCCCTGAATACCCAAAAACACCATCCATATAGAAACTTAAAAACTTAAAAACTTAAAAACACAAAAACTTAAATGCTAAAATTGTGCAAAGATAGGTAGTTTTTAGTATTTTTGCGACATTATTTGAGCGAATATTTCATTAATAATGAGGAAGGTATATTACATATATAATCCTAAAACGCAAACGTACGACAGGCTTTACCCTACGTTTCGTCAAAAGGCTGTGAGTATGTTGCGGCGTTTGTTTTGGGGCATGGGACTAGGAGCAAGTTGCTTTCTGGTGCTTTTTATGATATTCGGTTCGCCTTCGGAAAAGGAGCTCAGAATCGAAAACAGTAATTTATTAGCTCAATATAATGTTCTGTCGCGCCGTTTGGATGATGCTTTATTGGTTCTGCAAGATGTTCAGCAACGTGATGATAACCTCTACCGGGTAATGTTTCAGGCCGATCCGGTTTCTTCGGCTATACGCCAGGGGGGCTATGGCGGCACTAATCGTTATGAAGAATTAATGGAGTTCAACAATGCGGAGCTGGTTGTTAATACAACAATGAAAATGGATATGCTTAACAAACAGCTTTATATACAGTCGCGCTCTTTCGATGATGTTATCGGGCTTTTCAAAAATCACGAACAGATGTTGAAATGTATTCCTGCTATTCAGCCTGTTTCCAATAAAGATCTTCGTCAAACTGCTTCCGGATACGGAATGCGTATTGACCCTATTTATAAAACCAAAAAGTTCCATGCCGGAATGGATTTCTCTGCTCCCGAAGGTACTGATGTATATGTTACCGGAGATGGAGTTGTTGCAAAGATGGGTTGGGAATCAGGATATGGCAATACCATTGAAATTGATCATGGTTTTGGTTATCGAACCGTATATGCGCATTTACATGATTTCAGAACTAAACTCGGGAAAAGGGTTGTACGCGGCGAGGTGATTGGTGGTGTAGGGAATACCGGAAAAAGCACCGGACCTCATTTACATTATGAAGTTCATGTAAAAGGAAAGCATGTTAATCCGGTTAACTACTATTTCATGGATTTAAGTGCCGATGATTACGATCAGATGATTCAAATTGCATCTAACCACGGTATTGTATTTGATTAAGTAAAAACAATTATGCCCCAGAAACCGAAAAAAAACCTGAAGTTGTTTTACTCGATAGGAGAAGTTGCTCGACTGTTGAAACTAAGTGAACCCACACTTCGTTTCTGGGAGGGGGAATTCCCACAATTATCTCCTCAAAAAAGTCCTAATGGAACCAGGCAATACCGTAAAGAGGATATAGAAATAATAAAATTAATCCGTCACCTGGTTAAAGAAAAGGGAATGACTATACCTGGCGCCCGTCAGGTTCTTATTGATAGAAGAGCGGAAGCGGAAAAAAAATTTGAAGTTTTGGAACGACTCACCAAAGTAAAGGAAGAATTATTGGCGATTAAGAAAGAATTGGATGGAGTAAGACTTTATTCTAATCCGATAAAAGACTAAATCAACGGTTCAATGCATCTTAGAGCATACCAATACAACATAGGTAACCTACCGGTACAACGTAGGTGTTTTGTTTTGCCCGGTTTGTACCCAACCAAATGCAACGTTGTATCACCCCAAATGCAACGTGCATTTTCGAATTAGCAACGTGCTGTTGAGAGAAATGCAACGTGCATTTGAGAGAAATGAAAGTTTCTTTTGGATTAACCCCTTCTTTAGCTAAATATTTCTCTTAATTCTTTATTGCTAAGTTTTCCAATCCAATTTTCTCCCGAGGCAACAGTCATATCAGCCAAGTGCTTCTTTTTCTGTATCATATCGTTTATCTTCTCTTCAAATGTATTTTTGGTTATAAAGCGGTGTACCATTACATTCTTCTTTTGTCCTATACGGTAGGCTCTGTCGGTAGCTTGATTCTCCACGGCCGGATTCCACCAGAGGTCATAATGTATGACATGTGAAGCCGCGGTTAGATTCAACCCTGTTCCGGCAGCCTTTAGCGAAAGTATAAATATCTTGTCGGCACGATTATTCTGAAATCGGTCTACCATCAACTGACGTTCTTTTACACTACATCCTCCATGATAGAACATCGGTTGTTCTCCGAATCGTTCAGTAATGAAACGCTGTAGCATATTCCCCATCTCTGCGAATTGGGTAAAAATCAGGACTTTTTCTCCTGCATCCATAATCGTGTCGAGTAATTCGAATAAGAGTTCTACTTTTCCAGACAAGTTTGGATCAAAATTTCCGTTCTTTAAGAAATTAGTAGGATGATTGCATATTTGTTTCAATGCTAATATCATTTGTAGCACAAGTCCCTGCCGTTTAAACAATGATCCGTTATCTGCATCTGAAATTCCCTCGATTTCGTTCATTGCTGCTTGCATCGTTTTTTCGTACAGAGCTGCTTGTTGCTTACTGAGCAAGGCTATCTGATTTTGTTCTATTTTGTCGGGAAGATCAGAGATAATGGATTTATCAGTCTTCATGCGGCGCATCATAAAAGGAGATGTAACCTTTCGGAAACGATTGACAACATTTTCGTCATTGAATATTTGAATAGGGTCAGCATAAGTCGATTTGAACGATTTGATATTGCCCAAATATCCTTTATTTGCAAAGTCCATAATAGACCAAAATTCCGATAGGCGATTTTCGACCGGCGTGCCGCTCATGGCTATCTTTATATTGGATGGAATACTCTTTACTGCTTTGGTCTGAATTGCATCTTGGTTTTTTATGTTTTGAGCCTCGTCAATAACCATTATCTGCCATTTTTGCTTTTTTAGCAAGTCTGCATCGCTCCTGATAATACCATAGGTTGTTAGCATAACATCTCCTTC
>DAIMFE010000166.1:0-3095 GCA_036724805.1 Bacteroides sp. | reverse complement strand
TGCTCGAGTGGTTGAAGAGGCACGCCTGGAAAGCGTGTATACGCCTAAAGCGTATCGCGGGTTCGAATCCCGCTTTCTCCGCAAAGCGAAAACAAGAAAACAAGAAAAACAAAATAATTAAGTATATAATCAATTAATTAATTAATCTTAAAAAATTAGACACACAATGAAAAAGTTATTTGCAATTGTTGCTTTAATGGGAGTCCTTATTTTTGGCTCAACTGAATTAGCTCAGGCACAAAATGCTGCAACTCAAACCGAAGTTGCCGCTGCTGAGGGTGGTGGTATTCACAAAGAAATTAAAGTGAAATTTATTGAAGGTACCGCTTCTTTCATGAGCTTGGTTGCTATCGCATTGGTGATAGGGCTTGCATTTTGTATTGAGAGAATTATCTATTTAAGTTTAGCCGAAGTTAATACTAAGAAATTTATTTCTAATATTGAAGCCGCTCTTGATAAGGGAGACGTTGAAGCTGCAAAAGAATTAGCCCGAAACACACGTGGGCCGGTTGCATCCATTTATTATCAGGGTTTAATGAGAATTGACCAAGGTATCGATGTAGTTGAAAAATCAGTTGTATCGTACGGTGGTGTTCAGGCAGGATATCTTGAAAAAGGATGCTCTTGGATCACATTATTTATCGCCATGTCTCCTTCATTAGGATTCTTGGGAACAGTAATCGGTATGGTTATGGCGTTCGACCAAATTCAGGCAGTAGGTGATATCTCTCCAACAGTTGTTGCCGGTGGTATGAAAGTGGCCTTGATCACAACTATCTTCGGATTGATCGCAGCTCTTATCCTTCAATTATTCTATAACTATATTCTTTCTAAGATCGAATCTCTTACAAGTGAAATGGAAGATTCTTCTGTTACATTACTTGACCTTGTTATCAAATACGATCTTAAATTCAAAAAATAAGTAATACAATGAGTAAATTATCATATAGAGTATCATACTACGTATTATATGCATTATTTGCTGTAATTATTGTAGTACTTTGTCTCTTCTACTTTGGCGGAGAAATGGCAACGCCAATAGTACCGGGCATGTCTAGCCCTGCGTATACAGACGCTCTGTTATACTTAATGTATGGATTATTTGCCATAACAGTATTAATTGCTGTTCTTGCAGCAGTTTTCCAGTTTGGGGCAGCACTAAAAGACAATCCGGTGAGTGCATTAAAATCTTTGGGTGGTGTAATTTTATTAGTTGCATTACTAGTAATTACATGGTCGGCAGGTAGCGAAGAACCATTGGTTATTACCGGATATACAGGAACAGAAAACGTACCTTTTTGGTTGAAAATGTCTGATATGTTTTTGTATTCAATGTATTTCCTTGTGGGCGCTGCTATTGTGGCTATGATATTTAGTAGTATAAAGAAAATGCTATCGTAACAGAGTTGGTGAGTTAATTATAAAAAAGAACTAAAATGGCAAAAGGAAATAGAAAAGTTCCTGAAATAAACTCTAGCTCAACGGCTGATATTGCTTTTATCATCTTGATCTTCTTCTTGGTAACCACTTCTATGGATACCGACCGTGGTTTGGCAAGACGTTTGCCCGAACCACCACAACAAGATCAAAAAACAGATATAAAAATTAAAGAACGTAATATTTTAGTTGTTTATCTGAATAAAGACGATCAATTGATGGTGGGCAATGACTATGCGCAAATCTCGGATTTACGTAAGCGAGTGAAAGATTTTATTTCGAACCCATATAATGATGAAAAACTACCGGAGAAGAACTCTAAAGTGATTGAGTTCTTTGGTCCTATGATGGTAACAGATCAACATGTTGTTTCATTACAAAACGACCGCGGAAGTTCATATGATTCATACATCAGTATTCAGAATGAGCTCGTAGCAGCCTATAATGAATTGCGAAATGAAGTTTCCCAACAAAAATGGGGAAAAGATTATATGGCTTTAAGTGAAGATCAGCAAAAAGCAGTTCGTGATATTTATCCTCAGAGAATATCTGAGGCGGAACCTAAAAACTACGGAGAGAAGAAATAATGGCTAAATTTACCAAAGCGGGCAAACGTGAAATGCCCCAATTAAATACATCTTCTTTACCGGACCTTATTTTTACCTTATTGTTTTTCTTCATGATTGTAACAACAATGCGTGAAGTAACTTTGAAGGTGGAGTTTAAGGTTCCTGTTGGTACAGAACTTGAAAAGCTTGAAAAGAAGTCTTTAGTAACATTTATTTATGTTGGAAAGCCGTTACCCGAATTTCGTAAAACAATGGGAAGCGAAAGCCGTATCCAGTTAAATGATAATTTTGCTGAAGTATCTGAAATTCAAGATTATATTTTTCAGGAAAGAGCAAGTATGAGTGAAGAAGATGCGCAACAGATGACCGTATCTTTAAAAGTTGACCAAGAAACGAAGATGGGTATCGTAACAGATATCAAACAAGCACTTCGTCAATCTTATGCACTCAAAATAAACTATTCTGCGAATTTGCGTCAGTAAGAGTTTAATGATACATAATAAAAGAAGGGCATTTCATTACGGAATGCCCTTCTTGTTATATTGCATTTAATTGAGATTATTGAACCTTGTACACGATTCTGTGAATTTTCCTTTTTACAGCTTCGAAGTCCTGCTCCCTGTTTAATCCGTTTTTCACCATTATATGCATGGGTAAATTACTGTACCCAACCTTATAGGGCGGTTGGTAATACTCGTTCTCCCATAGCTCAAACCCTTGTCTCTTATAAAAGTTGATCCGGCGTTGAGACATTTCTTCCGTGGGCAACTCCGCTTCCAAAACCATTGGGCGGTCAAGAACTCCGGAAAGATGTTTTAATAGTTTCTGTCCATAACCTCCATTGCGTAGATTAGGATCAATGGCAAAATGTTCGATATAATAAAAATCATTCAAATCCCAGTACGTAATAAAACCCACAGGCTTGCCTTCGTTGAGAATTATATTATTATAGAAAATGGGTTGATGATCCGTATAATCTTTCATTTCCCCAAGCTCTCTATACTCCTCTTCGGGAAAGGAATTAATTAATAAATCTTCCATGTAATCATATAATTCAGCATCAGTTGTTTTAATACGTTTAAGTTCCAT
>DAIMFE010000165.1:0-3159 GCA_036724805.1 Bacteroides sp. | reverse complement strand
GGCTTAATCGTACTGTGTAGAATTGAAACATTCTGATGCTCGCCCGTTTTTCATATCCTCACTTTCCCACTAAAAAATCCCCAATAAAACTTACTAATCCCTACTTATATTTTATTACTGAAAGAAAAAGAGTAATTTTGGAGCCTTAAAAGTAGGAGGTAAAGTAACTCACTATCTTTACCTTGCTATACCTAACCCAATTGCTTTATGAATTTAGCTAATAGCCTCGTTATCATCCCCACCTATAACGAGATTGAAAATATAGAAAATATCATCCGTGCCGTATTTGGTCTGGATAAACCTTTCCATATCCTTGTTATTGATGATGGCTCGCCCGATGGAACAGCCGAAGCCATAAAAAAGCTACAATCAGAATATGCAGACGCATTGTTTCTGGTTCAGCGCCCCGGTAAACAAGGCCTAGGAACTGCCTATATCGCAGGCTTTAAATGGGCATTGGAACGAGATTATCAATTCATTTTCGAAATGGATGCTGATTTTTCTCACGATCCTAAAGACTTACCGGAACTATATAAAGCCTGCACAATTCAGGGAGCCGATATGTCTATCGGATCGCGGTATGTTTGCGGAGTAAATGTAGTTAACTGGCCCATGGGGCGTATACTTATGTCATGGCTAGCTTCTAAATACGTGCAGCTTATTACCCGACTACCGGTAAAAGACACAACTGCCGGATTCGTTTGTTACCGCCGTCAGGTTTTAGAAACGATCGATCTGGATAATATTCGCTTTAAAGGATATGCGTTTCAGATTGAAATGAAATTCACAGCTTATAAAAGCGGCTTTAAAATAATAGAAATACCGGTTATCTTTATCAATAGAAAACTGGGTACCTCAAAAATGAACACCAGTATTTTTGGAGAAGCACTTTTTGGTGTTATAAGTATGAGAATTAAAAGCTGGTTCCATAAATATCCACAAAAAACATGAAACGTACAATTATCCGAAACGCTTCCATTGTAAACGAAGGAAAACAGTTTCAAGGTTCAGTAGTAATTGAAGATCAGATTATAAAAGAAGTTTTGGTGGATGACGAAGTCCCTACAGAACCATGTAATGAAACAATTGATGCCACTGGTTTTTTTCTTCTGCCTGGAGTAATCGATGAGCATGTACATTTCCGCGATCCAGGTTTAACGCACAAAGGAGATATAATCACAGAAAGTAAGGCGGCAGTTGCCGGAGGGGTAACTTCGGTGATGGATATGCCCAATACCAATCCTGTTACCACAACACTAGATGCGCTGGCCATGAAATATGATTTAATGGCAGAGAAATCATTGGCTAATTACTCTTGCTATTTTGGAGCTACCAACACTAATTATGAACTTTTCTCTCAACTCAATCCACATAGAATTTGCGGAATTAAATTGTTCATGGGATCGAGTACTGGTAATATGTTGGTGGATCGCATGAATAGCTTACGCAATATCTTCCATGGTACGGATTTGCTAATTGCCGCCCACTGTGAAAGCCAGGATATCATTAAAGCCAATACCGAAAAATACCTTGCCGAAGCTGGAGCAGATAACGATTTACCCCTGGAATATCACCCATGGATAAGATCGGTAGAAGATTGTTACGAATCGAGTAAGCTGGCTATTGAACTTGCACAGGAAGCCGGCGCCAGATTGCACATCATGCATATAACAACCGCAAAAGAGCTCGAACTATTCAATAATAACATTCCTTTATCTGAAAAGAAAATTACCGCAGAAGCCTGTATCCCTCACCTTGTATTTACATCGGATGATTACCAAATATGCGGAACTAGGATTAAATGTAACCCGGCCGTCAAAGAAAGAACTAACAGAGAAGCAATACGTCAGGCAATTAATTCAGGACATATCGATACAATAGGAACCGATCATGCACCACACCTACTCCGCGAAAAAGATGGCGGTGCCTTGAAAGCAGCATCCGGAATGCCTATGGTGCAGTTTTCACTCGTCAGTATGCTAAATATGGTAAGTCAAGGTATATTTACTCTTGAAAAGATAGTAGAAAAGATGTGCCACGCTCCTGCCGATTTATACCAAATACAGAAAAGAGGGTACATACGCGAAGGGTATCAGGCTGATTTAGTTCTTGTTCGCCCGGAAGTATGGGTTTTAAAAGAGGAAGATATTGAGAGCAAATGCGGATGGAGCCCGTTGGAAGGTAAAACTTTTACCTGGAAAGTAGATAAAACATTCGTTAATGGTAATCTGGTATATTCCGATGGAATCGTTAATAATAATTATCGTGGACAGGAACTTCGATTCAGATGATACTTACTCACGCCATACATGATGTTGCCCCATACATAAACTGGATCTATTTTTTCCATGCATGGGGGTTTCAACCTCGCTTTGCCGCGATTGCCGATATACATGGCTGCGATGCCTGTCGTGCTTCCTGGCTAACTACTTTTGAAGAACAAGACCGCTCCAAAGCCTCGGAAGCTATGCAATTATTCAAGGAAGCTAACCGGATGCTAAACCAACTGGACGAAGATTTTAAAGCTAAATCTGTTTTCAGATTGTGCGAAGCCAATTCAGATGGAGATAATCTCTTACTGGATGGAACCGTACTACCACTGCTTCGTCAGCAAACTCGAAAAAAAAACACAGATCCCTTTCTATGTTTAAGTGATTTCGTTCGGCCTCTTTCTTCCGAAATATATGATACTGTGGGGGTATTTGCCTCTACCGTAGACAATAACATGGAAAGAATGTACGAAAACGATTCTTACAAACATTTGCTTATTCAAACACTTGCCGATAGACTGGCGGAGGCCGCAACAGAGAAAATGCACGAATATGTTCGCAAAGAAGTTTGGGGATATGCTAAAGATGAAAATCTGAATATGCATGAGTTGCTAAGTGAGAAATTCCAAGGTATACGCCCCGCGGTTGGATATCCTTCCCTACCCGATCAATCTATCAACTTCATACTGAATGATTTGTTAAATATGAAAGAGATAGGAATCACACTCACCGAAAATGGCGCGATGCATCCACATTCTTCTGTATCAGGTTTAATAATCTCGCATCCTAAAGCCAAATACTTTTCAATAGGAAAAATAGGCGAAGATCAGCTTATTGACTATGCCAAGCGTCGCGGCATGTCTATAGAAGTTATGAAAAAGTTTCTTGC
>DAIMFE010000164.1:0-3347 GCA_036724805.1 Bacteroides sp. | reverse complement strand
AATGCTTTAAATGCCTCCATGTAGTGGGGAGCACAACAATAATTTACGTATGAAAGAAACCGCATTAAAAATTTGGAATTTCTATGTTGAGGGATTTCGTAGTATGACTTTAGGCCGTACCTTATGGCTTATTATACTATTGAAACTCTTTATTATGTTTTTTGTTCTTAAAGTATTCTTCTTTCCTAATTTTCTCAACTCACGTCCCGAGGGTATGAGCAAAGAAGAATTTGTTGCAGGTGAACTTATTGAACGTCCACAATTATTGAATAATGAAGATTAATCGTTAATCTTAAATATAAATTAATATGACTGAAAGTTTTGACATCTCTTTAATTGATTGGTCAAGGGCACAATTTGCCTTAACCGCCATGTACCACTGGATTTTTGTGCCGCTCACTTTGGGGCTTGCCATCATTATAGGTATAATGGAAACGGCTTACTATAAAACCGGGCAAGAGTTCTGGAAGAAAACTGCTAAATTCTGGATGAAGATATTCGGAATTAATTTTGCCATTGGAGTTGCTACAGGATTAATTCTAGAATTCGAATTCGGTACTAACTGGAGTAACTATTCGTGGTTTGTTGGCGATATTTTCGGAGCCCCATTAGCCATCGAAGGTATTCTCGCTTTCTTTATGGAAGCCACATTTATTGCAGTAATGTTTTTTGGATGGAATAAAGTAAGCAAAGGCTTCCATCTTGCGTCAACATGGCTTACCGGACTGGGTGCAACAATATCTGCCTGGTGGATTCTTGTTGCTAATGCCTGGATGCAGTATCCTGTAGGAATGGAATTTAATCCGGATACAGTTCGTAATGAAATGGTTGATTTCCTTGCTGTTGCGTTATCACCTGTTGCAGTTAATAAATTTTTTCATACGGTTTTATCCGGCTGGGTACTGGGAGCAGTATTTGTAGTTGGTGTCAGCTGCTGGTTTTTATTAAAAAACAGAGATAAAAAGTTTGCCCTGGCAAGTATTAAAACAGCGTCTATATTCGGACTTGTTTCTTCTTTACTTATTGCATATACCGGAGATGGTTCTGCCTACAAAGTTGCCCAAACTCAACCTATGAAATTAACTGCTGTAGAGGGTTTATATGAAGGAGGTAATAAAGTAAATCTCGTTGGAGTTGGTATACTGAATCCCAAAAAAGAAGTATATAACGATGGGGTAGACCCTTTCTGGTTTAAAATAGATGTTCCAATACCCGGTATGTTATCATTTCTTTCCACACGGGAATTTAATGGATATGTTCCGGGAATAAAAAATATAATCGAAGGAGGATATGTTAAGGAAGATGGAAGTATTGCACTTTCTGCTGAAGAAAAAATAGCGAGAGGTAAAAAAGCAATAGCTGCATTAAGTAGTTATCGGCAAGCAAAAAAAGATAAGAATGACGCAACAATGAAGGCTTCATATACAACCTTGATGGAAAATATGGACTATTTCGGATATGGCTATATTAAGAATGCAAATGATTTAGTGCCCAATATTCCATTAAATTTCTATGCTTTTAGAATAATGGTTATTCTAGGGGTGTATTTTATAGCATTCTTCATTCTGATACTATTCTTAGCATACAAAAAAGACCTTTCCAAAATGAAGTGGGTGCATTGGGTTGCGCTCATAACGATACCGTTTGGATACATCGCCGGACAAGCCGGATGGGTGGTGGCCGAATGTGGACGTCAGCCATGGGCTATTGTAGATATGCTTCCTACATCAGCAGCTATTTCGAAGCTGAACACAGGATCTGTACAAACTACCTTCTTTATTTTCCTCATTCTGTTTACCGTATTACTTATTGCTGAAATAGGTATTATGTTACGTGAAATAAAAAAAGGACCTGAGAGGCCTGATAAAGAACTAAATGATAACATGTATTAAATTCTAAAACTTAAATTATGGACTATATATTTCTTCAACATTACTGGTGGTTTATAGTATCGTTGTTAGCTGCTATCTTGGTTTTTTTACTGTTTGTTCAGGGAGGCAATTCTTTGATATTTTCTTTGGGAAAAAGGGAAGAACACCGTAAAATGATTATAAATTCTACAGGTAGAAAATGGGAATTTACTTTTACTACTTTGGTAACATTTGGTGGTGCATTCTTTGCCTCTTTTCCTTTATTCTACAGTACCAGCTTTGGAGGAGCCTACTGGCTATGGATGGTGATTCTATTCAGTTTTGTTCTTCAGGCAGTTAGCTATGAATTCCAAAGTAAAGCAGGTAATCTTCTGGGTCAAAAAACATATCGTATATTTCTTGTTATTAATGGAATTATTGGTCCAGTATTGTTAGGAGGGGCTGTTGCCACTTTCTTTACAGGATCAAATTTCTTAATTAATAAAGAAAACATAGTTGATAGTATGATGCCTGTGATAAGTAGTTGGGGTAACTCATGGCATGGGCTGGATGCTTTAACCGATATATGGAATGTTGTATTAGGGTTAGCCGTTTTCTTTCTGGCACGCATTTTAGGAATACTTTATTTCTTAAACAATATAGATGATAAAGAATTGAATGATAGGTCGAGAAAGGCGCTTATCATTAATACCGGATTGTTTCTAATTCTATTTCTGGCATTTGTGATAAGAACATTATTAGCAGAAGGCTTTGCTGTAGACCCTGAAACAGGTATGGTATTTATGGAAAAATATAAATACCTGAATAATTTTCTGCAAATGCCTGTTGTGCTAATTGTTTTTTTGGTAGGAGTTGTTCTTGTGCTGTTTGGTGTTGTACAGTCTGCTTTTAGCACAACATTTACAAAAGGAATTTGGTTTGCAGGAATTGGAACAGTACTTACTGTATTAGCACTATTGCTTTGTGCTGGTTACAACAATACAGCATACTATCCTTCCAATCTGGATTTACAGAGTTCCCTGACACTCTCTAATAGCTGTTCCAGTGAATTTACGCTGCGAACAATGGCATATGTATCTATTCTGGTACCATTTGTATTGGCTTATATTTTCTATGCATGGAGAAGCATCGATAAGAAAAAGATAGATGAGAAAGAATTGCAGGGAGATGACCATGCTTATTAAGGAAGTTCTCATAATTAAGCTACATGATTTTTAAAGTAGTCCTGTAGCTTACCATTTTTCCTTTTAGATGAGTATTTGATTTCTTATTAGTCTATCTCTGCTCGTAATTAAACATAATAATCATTATGTAGACTTTAAATAGTGAATTAATAGGTAAAGTGCTGGGCATGAAAAAAGCATGATAATCCGGCGGACATTCAGTTGGTTTTTCAACTTAACAGTTTCACGGTACAAATGTTGCATATTTCGGTGATACCCGCCCAGTCATTTCGGTGATACCCGCCCAGTCATT
>DAIMFE010000163.1:0-3354 GCA_036724805.1 Bacteroides sp. | reverse complement strand
AGTTACGCGGAGTTTTAATTTAAGTTTTCTACTCAAATAACTACTCCGCGTAACTCGCGTAACTTAGCGTTAAAACATCAATCCGCAATCTTCATAATTTCTATCTTACGGAAATCCGTTGGATGACTTTCCGATTGTAAAGCTATGTGTCCTTTCTTAAGCGGTCCAAAAGGAATATTAGGTTTCGGACTAACATTACCACCACCAATAACAAGGTTAGTATAGGTCATAACCGTATCACCTTCAACAATGTGATGAACCAAACTATCCTTATATACAACCAATTCGAAATTAACCCATTGATCACCATTAAAAGTTTTGCTTTGAGCCTGGCAACAATGATCTGTGTAGTGCATTCCTGCAATATCTATTTCGGTGCCCGGTGTGCAAACACTACCGGTAGGGCGTTCGCTTTTGCCGTCTCCACCCAATAATTGAGCTTCAATAGAAACAGGAAAATCCTGGTCAAGATGCATACTTTCTGCCGATTGCGAATGAAACATCACACCATTATTACGATAGGCCCATCCGGGAGATTTTTTTGCCTGATCACCCACAAATCGATATTCAACGCGTAGTTTATAACTAGAGAAACTTTCTTTGGTGAAAATATGACCAAAACGATCTTTGTATTCATCGTAAGCATCATACCGAACTTTCAGAAGGCCGTCTTCTACCAAAAACGTATTTCCAAAGTTCTCTCCTACCGGATAGCCTTTTATTTTTACCGTCCATCCGTTGAGATTCTTTCCATTAAATAATGATACCCATTCTTCTTGTTTAACACTTTTTCCTGTGCAAGCCGATAAGAAGAACAGAATAGAGACAATAAGAGTAAGTATTGCTTTCATGGTTAACTGTTTTTTGAAGACAAATATAAAGGATTATTTTTAGCTTCTACACACTTAGTTGCATTTCTCCAAACAGCACGTTGCATTTGTCTCAACAGCACGTTGCATTTGTCTCAACAGCACGTTGCTAATTCGAAAATGCACGTTGCATTTGGGTAAACAACACGTTGCATTTGGATAGGGTGAAGTCACTCAACGTATACTAAACTCACATCCACAATATTGCTGGTTATAGAATTTATTCTCTGCCAGCAATTCCCTTCTTCTTTCACTTAACCCACCTTTACGCCAGTTCTTCTCCCAAAATTCCGTTCCGGGAACCTGTGCTGTTGCCCATATCCCTGCTTCCGCAATCTGATCAAGACTTTTCCATCTGGATGATGCCAGCGTTGTAGTAATACGGGTAATTCCCAGTTCGGAAGCTTTGCGCGCACTAGCAAGCAAACGCATTTTAAAACATTTAAAACAGCGCCCTCCCCTTTCCGGTTCATTCTCCAGGCCGGATATAGATTTCAACCATTCATCATGATTGTAATCACCGTCTATAATTTCTACATCATTGGCTTGTGCATAGCGAGTGCATTCTGCTTTCCTTATATTATATTCCTCTAATGGATAAATGTTAGGATTAAAATAAAAAATAACAGGACGCATATCATTATTCAGCATCCATTCAATAATGGCAGCCGAACAAGGGGCGCAACAAGTATGGAGGAGGATATTTTCCATGCAACACTAATTTTAAGGATTACTCCAATTACTGATTTAACCTGCTACATTTCCATCCTTATCGAAATAAAGACGTGAACCACCTTTATACAGGATATAGAATTCATCTCCCAGTCCGTTCATAACTGTCATTATTTCTTTTCCCACATGATTTTTCTCGGCATACTCCTTTACCTTCGTGGGAAGATAGGTCAGTACCTTATCTGGAATGACAGTGCCGTTAAGATCAATATACAACACTTTATCTTCCACATCCGTGTACAAAGTAAACACATTGGCGCCGTCTACTTTCCCTGTATAATGAAAAACAACTTGTCTTGTATCAGCCACCATCTTCATACTGACAACCAAATCTTCAGCCGGTTCTCCTCCATACGTATTCAAGAAATCCAGAATAGCGTCTGTTCGAGGCTCTACTTCCTGATTGGTATCAGCGTCTAACAGAACAGAAACCAAATCATTTCCCGACCGTTTAAGTGACACTTGATAATAATTATCGTAACGCAATATTGCGTAAATTCTACTTGCCCCGCCTTCATACTGTTGCTCTATGGCTTCACGCATTTCTTCAGGCAATAATGCTTCATACAATAACTTATTTGCTATAGGTTTACCGCCTCCCTCATAATTATACCAGTTTCCTTTTTTGTCGAAGTGCACTTTCACTCCGTTGGAATTGCCGAAGCGGTATTCCGAATCGTTAGCATCCTTTTCTTTGATAAAGAAAAAAGGCTGTTCCCCTGATTTAAAGTATGAGATAAACTCAATTGCTCCTTGAGGCCATAAACTCTGCTCTTTCGTAAGATCTAAGCCGAACGTGCTGCTGTAGTTGGTATCATAAAATGCGATAGGGATTCCGATGCTTGTTACTGCCTGATAGCCATACAAGGTGAAATTGATTTCATTAATAGTAACAGCAGGATATGTATTTCTTACTTCGGCTGCTCCATTGAAAGGTAGCACTTCCAGCAACAGCTCGGGCAATTCAGAACTGCTTTTTATATGACGCCAAAATCCCCATGAGCTGAACGACACTGATATATCGTTAGAAAATGTTACAATATATCTTTCGTTCATTTCGTCCCCTTTATCATCTACATCTTTTATGTTGAGTATCTGATATCCGGGCAGACGGCTCTCAATGAAAGCCTGAGCTGTATCAGGAAGTCTGTTTTTGTCGTTTTGATCGTCATCATCACTGCAACTTATAAAACTAAATAACAATATAATCAAGAATAGTGTGAATAAACTTTTCGCTTTCATTGGGTATAATATTAATTGGATAAATGAATATGCAACTTTATCTTCCACAAATGTAATAAAACTTTCTCAGATATTAGGCAAAATCAGGCTGAATGGAGTAAGTGTCTATTGATTAGGTTCGTTCGGCGTTGTTCCGCTTAGCTCTGCCAATAGGCAAAAAAAGCACAATAAAGCGGAGTTAAGCGAAAGATTTGCTACTTATCCATTGCCTTTTTGATTTGTCAAATCGGAATGGAACTACAACCCGAAAATGCCTCGATATGATTGGAAATTGTTCAAAGAACACGTTTTTTCTTCCTTTGCGAAAACAAAGATAACACCAGTTAAATGACTTTACCCCATCTGAGTTGAACAAAATTCGGGTGATTTTGTATTATGTTGATGTATAGGTTATCCTTAAATCCTCAACTATTCTCCTTTCATAAATAATTAAATGGCAAGAGATAGAAATCAACATCAAACCCTACGAAGTGGCTTGCATTGCTTTTACGAACTTCCTTGCGGAAAGCAA
>DAIMFE010000162.1:0-3780 GCA_036724805.1 Bacteroides sp. | reverse complement strand
GATCCTCTTCCATATACATCGTATTCCTGATGTGTAATAAGATCTGCTTTGTTAGGATTTGCTGCTACTTCTACAGTTTGAAGCGGACGTCCAAGCCCATCTACATACTGGTAACTACGGATCATATTGGCATCGGTAGGGCTAGCCATACTACTGTGTGATTTTGGTATTATGTTTAGAACATAATTTTGAGATTCGTTAGTTGAATTTCCCTTTATAGAAGTAGTGATGAATCCGTTTTCACTATACCCTTCTGATACTACATAATATGTACCGGTTACCAGTGTTTTTTTTAGATACGAATGGCGGGTATTGCTGCATGCACCGCTTCCACTGTAATCATCGTTATAGGCAATACAGGTGCCCGATGAATTCAACAAATAAACATAGGTGTCAGTCACTACCGATCCGCAATGCGAAATAATGATTTCCATAGATTCGGTTATGGTGAATCGGTAGAAAATATCATTTGTGGGGCGTCCTGTATAATTATCTCTTGTATAACTGCTATTACATGTTTCAGTAAATGAAAACGATGAATTATAAATTCCAATATCACAGGGTGCTTCTTTTGTATTTTGTGCGTAAATATTATTGAGTGATATTCCCAATAATAATACTATTAAAATAATATTTTTCTTCATGGTAAAGTCTTTATTTATTCTTGTAATTATAGAAAAAGAATTGTAGTGGTTTTTTTGCAGTAAGAGCAGCTAAATATGGTCTTACACTTATTTCTTTCAATCTGCCGGATGCATCATAGTCATAATATGTGCGCATATTATACGGATCTACTATTTCCATTATCCCAAATTGATTGTATTTATACGTAGTTATTTGCACATTCGGTAATGTTGAATTCAACTTCTCAATGTTGTAAAAATCATTCGCTGTAGGATAATAATAGTGTGTGCTACTCCAATAAGCTTTGCTTCTCAATGTATCATAATCAAGATTTATAGCATGTGCTACAAGATATTGATTATAATAGCTCCATAAAAACGAATTTTTTATTCCATCAGCACCGGTATATTGCAATATATTTCCATTGATATCATACCGATCGTATGTTAGTGCCGTTTTAAGTCCGGATGCTCCTGTTGTAGAAGTTTCCACTTTTTGTGGTTGAATACGGTTGCTTGTATTGGAATCGTTTGAGTACGAAATTCTTGTACGACTTATTTCACGATTGTTATTTGTCACAACTTCCTCTATTACCGGAAATATCATATTCTTAGTCATCATTTCACTGTAAACACTTCCCGAAAAACTATCGGCATATTTGTAATCTTTTACCAATACTTTTCCATCACTTGCCGTTTGAGAAACTTTGGTTATTTGGTTGCGGGCATTATGCAAATAGTTTTCCGTAACAGTAACCGGTGCCCCGTTATGATAGGTTATATTCTTAACTGTTGCTGGTAAGCGTGTTCTTATGGCTGTTTTGTTGATGCTATAATCAAATACTGTGAAGTCGAAATCTCTATTATGAGCTGTATATAATCCCAGAAAATCTTTGATATACGTAATCAATCTTATTCTAACTCCTTGATATTGATTTCCGATGCCATTGCCTGATGAATAGATGAATTGTTGTTTTTGAACAGGTTTATTAGTGCTGTCGTACACACTAATACTATCCGGCATTGCCTTGTGTCCCAGATATCGTATATAGGTGTAATCATGGCTAAGATGATTAAATCCTCCGGCATAAGTACTGCGAGAACTCCCGGCATAGGGCAGATTGCTTCCCAAATTGTAATAATATATGGTTTTTCCGTTAGGCTTATTATCGGCAAACTGATACCGGGTCACTTCCGGATATACTATTGGTGGTGTATCGTCTAATTCCATATTAAATGGCTTTCTGCTGCTATAGCTACGGGTCATACTTGTTCTGTAGCAACTGCCGGTTCCTGTTTCGGAATACGTTGTATGCGATAAGGATTCGGTAATGTAGTTTTGGAGAAGACTTTTAGGATTGATTAAATTCATGTTGGTATACCCACATTCGTTAACACCGTATTTAAATAGTGTGGTGACGGCAGGCTCATTGGCCGATGGCTTTGATATTATTTTCTGTATTCGTTGGCCCGCGCCGGTTATAACGGGTTGATTTCTCTGATAAAAATCTTTATACTGATTGGGTTCGTATACATATTCTGTAGTGCCACCCGTGGGATAAGTTATTTTCTTCAAAGAAAAAGCATGCGTGGTTGCTCCATTAGTTTCTCTATCCACCCATACAATATAGTTTTGAATTTCCGGAATATCTTTAAGTTTCTTTTCCGTAATGTAAGAAGATCCTACGCGATATACAATATTATCTTCTTTCAATCTCTGATCCATATAACCGTTCCAACTTGATGAAGTTGTTGAAGATTTATAATAACCCCACACATCCGAATATTTATGTGCTAAATTATTTGGATAATAATCAAAATTATATACCTGATCGTTTACAGTTATTTTTGTAAGTAACCTGTGTGTATTTTTTGTGTATTCAAATTTTATATGTTTCACCAAGCTACCACCCACTCCTACTTGAATCTCTTTCAAAACATACGGCAAATTTGTGTCGTAAGCATACCGAACAAATTTAACTGTTTCAAGTCCTGCTGTTATTCTGTCTATAAAGTAAGTATCATACTCATGTCCATACGAGTGATAAAACGGATCGGTAAATTGAAAATTTGCGTAGGTTGTGTTGTAACCACTCGAATAGGTACA
Organism: Bacteroides sp.; assembly: GCA_036724805.1. Classification (GTDB taxonomy): domain Bacteria; phylum Bacteroidota; class Bacteroidia; order Bacteroidales; family Bacteroidaceae; genus Bacteroides. The sequence continues at coordinate 1,050 of DAIMFE010000162.1, read as the reverse complement.
TTCGTCTCTTATCGCATCGTTAACTGTAAATGCATAATAATCATCGGATATAAGATCTGTGCGGTCGTAAGAAATCCTATGCATTGTATAATCAAAGTTAACAGCTTCCTTATTAGTAGTTACTATTCTTCGCAAGGGCCATGCAGTGGCATGAACGTCTTGATTTTTTGGCCCTTCTTCATATACATTCGTGTCTCCCGGAAGGGTTCCCATGTAGTAAGTATTGCCATTACCATCAATCACACTCATGTCTTTTAGATACAATGTAGCGTCATTCCTCAAAACAACTTTATTTTCAGGATTAGAATTCACGACTGTGCGAGTACGGTTGTCTCGATTGGTGATTATAAACTGTCCGTTTCCACCAGGTGTCATGTAACTGAAATGGTCATATTCGCCATCCATGTAACGGAATGAGTGTTCATTTTTGCAGTATGAATTATACTCACTTGTTTCGGACGATGTTCCTATACTCACGGCATAACCAACTTCTCCCGTTTTTCCACTCCTTTTTTGTACAACATAATTGTCGAAATCTGTTTCGTTATACATGGGTGCCATTTCATCCGGCTTTCCGTTTACTGTACGCGATATTTTATATCCGCCGGCACCTATACTCCATCCTGCCGCAATGTCTCCATCATATTGATGATATTTTATCCCTCCGGCATGGTAAGATAATGTGATGGGTATCTTTATTCCTTTAATACTGATTTCGTGCAGTGGAATTTCTATTGTGGGTACTCCATTGTATTCGCTTACTTCGTGGTTAATATATTTATCGAACATTGCCGATTGTGGTGATGGTGGTATTACCTGTGGTAATTGCTTATTTGTGTCATCATCATACAGAACCCGTGCATACTTTTTTAACGTATCAGCTGGGTGCTCTGTTTTTTCTTTATTTTTGCTATATGCTGTTGCTACTCCAAAACTTATTAGCAGTATTACTAGTACAATCTTTTTCATGTTATTTTCAGTTTCTTTATTTATCACCCCTTCACCTCAAAATGCGAATAATCCCTCATTTTCCAATTCCCTCCCCAAACA
>DAIMFE010000161.1:0-3840 GCA_036724805.1 Bacteroides sp. | reverse complement strand
ACTAAAACTCCGGAAGATTTCTTTCAGTCATTGTTGTCGGATAAGGATGGGAAAACTCGCGGGGGCGACCGTATTTACTACTCTTATATTGAAGAATTGACAAATAAAACACGTGGCTATATACAAGAGGTTACTTATGGTTTTGAGTTTTCCCTGGTTGGTTTTAGAGACAATACAACGAAAGCCATAATTTTGTATGTGCTTCCAGATTCTCCGGCATCTAAAGCTGGATTAAAACGTGGCGATTGGATTTTAAAAATCGATAACCAAGATATCACAACCGATGCAATGGCTAATTCGTTGCTGGGAGATGTTAGTAGAACTTTTACCATAGCACAATATAATGCGGAGAGAAATGCCTTTGTAAATATTGAAAACATCAAAATTTCCGCTGCTGTTAAAATGGAAAATAGTCCTGTTTTCTATCCTGATGTTATTTCTCATGGAAACAAAAAAGTGGGATATCTGGTATATAACTCTTTTGATGATGGGAGCGAAGAAGGAAATAAGGGAAAGCCTTATGATGATCGATTACGAACTTTATCAAGTGGTTTATTTAGTGGTGTCGATGAATTTGTATTAGATTTACGGTATAACAATGGAGGATTGCTCACTTGTGTCCAGTTGTTATGTGGCATCCTTGGTCCTAAGGAATATTTAGGAGAAAAATTGGGCGAAATGATTTATCATACGGATTATAGAAAGCCCTATGTTTTTACCTCGGATAATCTAGCTGCCGGCGGAAAGAATCTCAATCTAAAAAGGATTTATATTTTAGTGTCTTCAATGAGCGCGTCTGCATCTGAGGCGATGATTAATTTGCTTAATCCATTAATGGATGTAGTAGTTATAGGCCGCCCAACCGAAGGGAAGAATGTGGGTTCGCAACCTTTTAAGAATGCGGATAACACATGGGAAATGCATCCGATAACCTGTTATCTGGCAAATATTAACAATACCTACAATTATGAAAAAGGATTTACGCCAAAGTATGAAAAAGGAGATGTGTTTGATTATTTTGTTGAAAATGGTAAAACCGTAGTTGAACTTCTGGAGAACATCTATGAACTAGGTAACCCCAACGAACGAATGCTAAAAGTTGCACTTGACCTCATTGATGGCAAGCCAGTGAATAGAAGTATGCAATCTTCTTCGTCTACTTCATCAGGTTTTGAAGTTCTGGGTAATTCTTTGCAAAGAAAAGCAACCAATAGCGTAATTATAGATATCGAATAAATAGCCAATCATAATTAAACAAATAGAACAGAGTATATTTGAGAATATACTCACGGATTACACGGATTAAAGGACATACGGATAAATTATTATAAAGAAATCCGTGTAATCCGCGGCTAAACCAAATATAGCTTTTAGCCTGTTTTGTGGCTGCTTTTAACTTTCAGCTAACAATCAACTCCTTTAGCAGCGCTATTTCATCCTTCCATTTCGTGTCATCCGGAGTTTCCAGGATCAAAGGTATATTATCAAACCGCGGATCATTCATCATCTTGCGGAAAAACTCTATTCCCAGTACACCTTCACCAATACTGGCATGCCTGTCCGAATGGCTTCCAACGGCTTTATGAGTATCATTGAGATGAATCCCCCGAAGATAATCGAAGCCTACCTCTTCTTCAAACTTATTGAAAACCTCTTCGTAGTTATTCACCAGGTCATAGCCGGCAACATACGTATGGCACGTGTCCAGACATACGCCCACACGGCTTTTATCATGAACATGATCAATGATATGTTTCAGATGCCAGAATTCGTTTCCAACAGCGTTTCCTTGTCCCGCCGTATTTTCGATAACGGCAGTTACACCCTTTGTTTTTTCATGGGTAATGTTGATACTTTCAGCAATGATTTCAAGACATTCTTCAATACTGATTTTATTTCCGTGATTGCCCGGATGAAAGTTTAATAGCTTCAATCCAAGTACTTCGCATCGTTGCATCTCATCCAGAAAAGCAGCGCGGCTTTTCTCCAGCGCATCGGCATCAGGATGTCCGAGGTTGATAAGGTAACTATCATGAGGCAGAATATAGTCGGGCAGATAACCGAACTTTTCGCAGTTTTCTTTGAATAACTTTATAGTAGAATCCGATAAAGGTTTACCCACCCACTGGCGTTGATTCTTGGTGAACAAGGCAAAAGCAGTTGCCTCAATATTGTGGGCATTGATAGGGGAGTTCTCAACTCCACCCGCTGCGCTAACATGCGCTCCGATATATTTTTTGTTGAGCATAATGAAGTTATTTACGGTTGTAAAGATAAACGTTTTTCCTTATTTTTTTGTTTTCCCGGCTTCCCGTTTTGCAGTGCCTTTCTTTCTAGTCAGATTATCCCCTAATTCATCACGGTAATTATCAGCAATCTTCATCAGTTTGATAGCTATTTCCGGATGTTGAGAAAGAACATCGTACCGTTCTCCCGGATCACGACGTAAATCATATAATTCGGCTTTAGACAAATCTTTGTTGGTTAGTTTCCCCGGTTGGCCGTCATTACCCGGTGCATATGCGCCATAGGTAGTATAAACATGAGGAAACACTAATTTAAACATGCCATCGGTAACCGCTTCCAGGTCGTTCTTTTTGAAATAATAAACAAATGCCTCGCGCGGATTGGCATCTTTGGTTCTGTTTATCAGTGGAAGAATACTAACTCCATCAATCTTTCTTGTAGGGAGAGGGGCGTTTGCTATCTCGGCAAAAGTAGGGAATAAGTCGATGTTCGAAGCAAGTTTATTGCATGTGGTACCTGGTTTTATTTTGCCTTTCCAGTACATAATACAGGGTATGCGATTACCACCATCGAAGGTGGTTGCCTTAGCTTCCCGTAATCCGCCGGCAGAGCCTGCGTGATTTCCGTAATTAGCCCACGGTCCATTATCAGAAGTAAGTATCACAAGGGTGTTTTCTTCCAGTCCCAACTCGCGAAGGGCTTTCAATACTTCCCCAACGCTCCAGTCTATTTCCTGCATAACATCGCCAAATAATCCCTGTTCGCTACTTCCTTTAAACTTATCGGAAACTGCCAGAGGTACGTGAGGCATGGAATGAGCCAGGTAAATAAAGAATGGCTTTTTACTATTCTTTTTAATAAAGTTGATGGTACGGTTGGTATAATCGGTAGTAAATTTTGTTTGGTCGGTATTGTATCCTACAATCTTGTTGCCATCGTACGTTGGCAAATCAGGGAAATTAAACACTTCTCCCTGCTGTGGGTGGAAAGGCCACATGTCATTAGAGTAGGGCAGGCCGTAGTAATCATCGAATCCATTTTGAAGTGGCATAAACTCAGGTGCATCTCCCAAATGCCATTTGCCATAAATAGCCGTGCTGTATCCTTTTTGTTTCAAGAGTTCGCCCATGGTCATTTCATCCGGGTGAATACCATAATCGGATCCCGGACCGGGAGCTCCCGCAAACCCAATGCGGTTGGGGTAGCAGCCGGTTAATAACCCTGCGCGTGATGCGCCGCTGATGGGTTGACAAGCCAAAAAGTGAGTAAAGCGCGTTCCTTCGGCTGCCATACGGTCAATATTCGGCGTTTTGTATCCGTAGGCGCCATTGTAAGAAAAATCGCCATAACCAACATCGTCAAGATTAATAAGAATGATGTTGGGCTGGTTTTGAGCAAAACCGGATAAAGCTAATGAGCCGAGAACCGGTAGAATTAATTTTCTTTGCATAGCATTTAGTTTTAGTTAGAATGGTCAAAAGTAATTATTAAATTGATAATTGGCAATTATGCAGCTGGTATAGTATCTGTGGCATAAATAAGAATGAAGTGCCATATCCCAAATTTAGGTGCTTGTATTGTTCATACTCTGAA
>DAIMFE010000160.1:0-3857 GCA_036724805.1 Bacteroides sp. | reverse complement strand
TCCTGATTTAGGTTGACTGTCTTCCTGTCTTATCGCTTAGAATAGTTGACTCGTAAATCCTCCTCCGCCCTTCGGGCACCTCCTCCAAAGGAGGATACCATGCGGATTAGGGCTTATTGCGCAGCCTCTACAGTTTTTTTAAGAACCTCACCACTCCCTCGCGAACAGAAACCAAGCCGAACTCTTCCGGATTTACCTCATTCACCGTAACAAATTTACAATCTGCTACATCATCCATAGCCTCGATATGGCTTGTATCGTCTACTTTACACAGAAAGAACATATCTACCGTATGAACTTCAAAGCCGGAATAAACATATAAATTAGGTAGGGAGAACTGATAAATAGCCTCTTTAACGATCAATCCGGTTTCTTCTTTTACTTCTCTTATAACACCTTCTTCAGCCGTTTCGAACAGATCAATAAAGCCACCGGGCAAATCAAGTGTGTCTTTTGCCGGATCTTTTGCTCTTCGGCACACCAGCAACTCATTTTGGGGATTCAAGATAAACGCTACTGTTGCCGATGATGGATTGAAATAATAAACAAAGCCACATGTGTTACATTGCTTAGCTTTTTCATCACGGAAAACAAAATCAGAAGATCCACATTTAGGGCAATAGTGGAACTGCTCAAAAGGATGTTTCATATAAATTTTTAAGATATTTAGTTATAAAGCCGCAAGATACTCAAAAACTCAGATACTTAAAAACCAAAACTTAAATAGCCAAACTCAAATACTTAAATACTATATTTGTAGAAACTTTTTGTAAATGATAACCTGGATTAATTCTTTTATCTCACTTCTGTTTCCCCGTTACTGTACTGTTTGTGGAAGTGTACTGAATAAGCACAACCCTTATCTTTGTATAAAATGCGACATGGATATGCCACGCACCAACTTTCATCTTATTCGGGATAACAGGTTAGAGAAATTATTTTGGGGAAGAATAGATAATTTACAGAAAGCCACGGCATATTTCTATTATTCTAAAGGAAGCAAATATCGCGCGTTATTGCATCTGCTGAAATACAGGGGTTGCAGTGATTTAGGGAAAATACTCGGCAAATGTATGGCAACCGAAATATTGGAAAGTGGCTTTTTTAACTCCATAGATTTGATTATACCGGTTCCGCTTCACAAAAAACGATACAAAGAAAGAGGGTACAACCAAAGTGAATTGATTGCGCATGGAATTTCAGAAGTTACAGAGATTCCCATAGTATCCGATATCATAATCAGAAGGAAATATACAGAAACTCAAACCCGGAAATCCGGTTTCGAAAGACTAGAAAATATGGAAAAAGCATTTGAAGTTTTATCTTCTGATGTATATGCAGGGAAACATATTTTACTAATAGATGATATTATTACCACAGGTGCTACAATAGCCGCGTGCGGTGTGGTATTACAGTCTCAACAGAAAAATGTAAAGATAAGTGTCTTGGCAATAGGACTTGTACCTTATTAGGCAGAACACACTTTCAACTCCCTTTGCTGCAAAGCTAATAACTTAAAAATTAGCAGTATGCGTAGGGGGCACCCGCGAGGGGATACCCCTATCCATGCTGAATATTCAATTCTTGCTTGCTCTTTTCCTGGCGTTTTCGTCAAGAAGGATTTTGCGCATGCGCATGTGCTTTGGAGTAACCTCTACATATTCATCCTCCTTTATATATTCCAACGCTTCTTCCAGTGAAAACTGAACGGGTGGAATAATTCTGGCCTTGTCATCGGCACCGGAAGCACGCATGTTGGTTAGCTTCTTCGATTTGGTAACATTTACCACCAAGTCGCCATCATGAGAATTTTCTCCTACTACCTGTCCGGCATAGATGTCTTCTTGTGGGAAGATAAAGAATCGGCCACGGTCTTGTAGCTTATCAAGGGCATAAGCAAAAGCGGTACCCGATTCCATAGCAATGATAGAACCATTTGTACGTCTTTCTATTTCCCCTTTATAAGGTTGATACTCTTTAAATCGGTGAGCCATAATAGCCTCTCCGGCAGATGCGGTAAGCACATTTGTTCTCAATCCGATGATTCCGCGAGAAGGAATATTAAACTCCATTGTAACCCGTTCGCCATTATTCTCCATCGTAATCATTTCACCTTTACGGCGGGTAATCATGTCGATAAGTTTACTGGCATATTCTTCGGGAACGTTAATGGTTAGCTCTTCAATGGGTTCGCATTTTTTATCATCAATGGTTTTATAAATTACTTGTGGTTGCCCTACCTGCAATTCATATCCTTCACGGCGCATGGTTTCAATCAGTACCGATAAATGAAGCACCCCGCGTCCATATACCAACCATTTATCATCCAATTCATTCTTTTCTACTCTTAGCGCGAGATTCTTGTCTAGCTCTTTCATTAAACGATCGTGAATATGGCGGGAAGTTACATATTTACCATCTTTCCCAAAGAAAGGCGAATCATTGATAGCGAATAGCATACTCATGGTTGGTTCATCAATAGCAATAGTTGGCAGTGGTTCGGGATTTTCGAAATCGCAAATGGTATCTCCAATTTCAAATCCGTCAACACCAATCAGCGCGCAAATATCCCCTGATGAAACTTCCGGTACCTTTACATGCCCCAAACCTTCGAACGCGTGTACTTCTTTAATCTTTACCTTCTTCATAACACCATCGCGCTTGGCAAGTGTAACGTTCATGCCTTCTTTCAGTGTACCTCTGTGAACGCGGCCCACAGCAATACGTCCTGTATAAGAAGAATAGTCAAGAGAAGTTATTAGCATCTGAGGAGTACCTTCTAACTGTTCGGGTGCGGGAATGTTTTCGATGATACAATCCAGCAAAGGCACAATACTATCGGTTGGATTATTCCAGTCTGTACTCATCCAGTTATTCTTGGCCGAGCCATATATGGTAGGAAAATCAAGTTGCTCTTCTGTGGCGTCCAGGCTGAACATAAGGTCGAATACCATTTCGTGTACTTCGTCCGGGCGACAATTAGGCTTATCTACTTTATTAATTACAACGATAGGTTTCAAGCCCATCTCAACGGCTTTTTGCAGCACGAAACGTGTTTGAGGCATAGGGCCTTCAAAGGCATCTACCAAAAGCAGGCATCCATCTGCCATATTAAGAACCCTTTCTACTTCACCACCAAAGTCGCTGTGACCCGGGGTGTCAATAATATTAATTTTTGTGCCGTTATAGGTAATGGAAACGTTTTTAGAGAGAATTGTTATTCCTCGTTCCCGCTCTAAATCATTATTATCCAGAATTAACTCACCGCTGGCCTGGTTTTCTCTGAATAGATGTCCGGCCAATAACATTTTATCTACTAGTGTTGTTTTCCCATGGTCAACATGGGCAATAATTGCAATATTCCTGATATTTTGCATATAATACCTATTAAAATCGGGCACAAAGGTACGCATTTATAAATTATGAATTATTGTCCCAGCGGTTTTTAATCCAACAGCACGTTGCATTTTCTCAACAGTACGTTGCATTTCGCTCAACAGCAACGTTGTAATTTGAAAATGCAACGTGCGTTTGGGAGAAATGCAACGTGCATTTTAATTGTTTTTAGCCGCGGATAACGCGGATTGCACGGATTAAAAAAATGTTAAACCATTGCGCTTTGATGTAAAACCACTGCGCATTCAACACTTTTTAACGGCGCATTATTGTTGTAAGCTATTTGGTAAATCGCTTAATGCCAGTACTATAAAAATCGCTTTAATTGGCACTAGCTATAGCTACCCTATAGCAACATATAAGAACATATAAGAACATATAATATAAAAAGAAGAAAAAGAAGAAAAAGAAAAGAAGAAAAATCCTCTATTTCATGCTTCTTTCAATTTGCCGCATGGTGT
>DAIMFE010000159.1:0-4060 GCA_036724805.1 Bacteroides sp. | reverse complement strand
AGTATAAATATATATTTATTTAATATAATAATATAGCAAGCTAATCATACGGCATATAATAGTTTCTTTTTCTATTTATGTAAATAAACATTTTTAATATAGTTTTAGCATCAATGTAAACATTACCGGTTTATAGTAAAATTGTTTTGATTCAATAATGCTAATATTATAATAAGAAAACAAATAGTATTAAGAAATAATTCAATAAACAGTGTAGTGTATAATTATCACATTAATACAATATCTGCTTTTTGTTGATTGATGCTTTCCAACAAATTTATTGTCACTTAAAGCAACTACTAAATTGGCCAAAAGTTGAATCTTCCATGAACAATATATGTTTCCCATTGTTTCTTGTCCGTGCAGGAATCGAATTGAATGTCGGTTTTGTCTTGTAACAACACGGTTATTCATAAAAAAAACAGCGTTAGTAAAAACCTTTTTGCGTAACATGTGTTATTTAGATTAAACGTGAAAAAATATTTTTATAATAACTTAAACATTAACGTATGAAAAAAATTCTAATGTTGCTGGCTGTTGCCGGTATAACCTCTGTAGCAAGCGCGCAGAACACAATGGGATATGGAAATGCAGATGTAGATGATAAGTACCAAGTGTTTACTAACAAATTTTGGGACAACTGGTTCTTCTCATTTGGCGGTGGTGGTGAAATGCTATTGGGCAATTCCGATGTTCATGCTAGTTTCAGCGATCGCATCAGTCCAACATTTAATGCCGCTCTTGGTAAATGGTTTACTCCGGGCTTAGGATTGCGTTTGCAATACAGCGGTTTCCAGAGTCGTGGATACACTAAAGATGTAAACAATCCTTATGTAGATGGCACGATAAACTCTGATGGCTTCTACAAACAAAAGTTCAAATACATGAATGTACATGGCGACATTTTATTTAACCTATCATCAATGCTTGGTGGCTACAACCCCGATCGCATTTATGAATTTATTCCTTATTTAGGTGCCGGTTTTAGCTATAACTATACTAAACCTCACGCAAAAGGTTTTACATTGAATGGTGGTTTAATTAACCGTTTCCGTTTATCAAGTGCTTGGGATTTGAATATTGAAATGAGCATTGCAGGTATGCCTAATAAATTTGATGGCGAACTTGGTGGAAAAATGGATGTTGATGGTGTTGTAGCTGCAAGTGTGGGTTTCACTTACAAATTTCCAAAACGCACATTCGACAAGTCTGCTCCTGCTCCTCGTCCTCTTATTTCTGAAGCTGAACTAAGGAATTTACGTAGCAGAATGAATCAAATGGCTGCCGAAAACCAAAACCTACGCAGCGAATTAGCCGATGCAACTAAACCTGTAACAGTTGTTCAAAATGAAATGGTTGACCCGGATGTTGCTCCACGCTCGGCATTCTTTAAGATTGGCTCTGCCGTTCTTGATGCTACTGAAAAAATCAACCTTGGTTTCATTGCCGATCAAATGCAACAGTACCCTAACATGAAGTTTACAGTTAAAGGTTATGCCGACTCTGCAACCGGTAGCGCTCAAACCAATCAACGTTTAAGTGAAAAACGTGCTAATGCTGTTGTTGACGAATTGGTAAACAAACATGGCATTAACCGTAGTCGCTTCGTAACTATTGAAGGTATGGGTGGTGTTGCTAAATACGAAAAGCCATATCTTAATCGTATGACTTTAATTGAAATGGTGAAATAAAAACCTTGTCTCAATAACATATAACATAGCTAAGTAGAAAGCCTGTGAATGATAAGATTACAATCTTACATTTACAGGCTTTTGAAGCATAAGAAATTGAACTAAATAAATAGTTATTCCGCAGTAATCTCAATTACCCGGCTATTCATCTTACTACCCGTAAAAGTTTCTAAACCAATTTTCATCAAATAATCACCGGTATACGTTTTGCCATTAGCTTTTAAGCGTGATTTAGCTTCCGGCATTAAATTAATCTCTTCTACTTTATACCGTTTTGTAGGATCGAGATTCTGTAACTTCACCGGGAAAAGTTTTTCGCTGAACCGTGGTAATATATCATAAGTGAAAAGAACTATTTTGCTTTTGTCCTCATTCGTGTACATAACAGCCGTGTGATTCGTTTCATAAGGAGAAACCAATCTGTACTGATCGCCATCCAGAATAACTTTCTTTAATCGGTTGTAGTTCTTAACAGCCAGTTTGCAGAATTCCTGCTCTTTCTCTTTCAGTTCGGCAAAAGAAATATCGAAGCCGAATTTACACATCATGGCTACATCCGTGCGGAATTTAACGCTTGCGGCACTGTTCCAACCGGTTACATGAGCCGCCATTGCCTTGGCCGGAAATATCTGCGAAAATCCCCACTGAATGTATAATCTTTCTAACGGATCGGTATTATCACTGCACCAAAATTCGGAGAAGTATTTCAATGCTTCATAGTCGCAACGACCACCACCGCCTGCGCAAAGCATCAATTCAACATTGGGGTATGCGTCTCTTACTCTTTTGAACACATGGGTTACCCCGCGGGTATGATCAATGTAAAGCTGATTCTGTTTATCTTTCAAGTAAGGAGAATAGATATTAGTAATCATACTGTTGCAATCCCATTTAAAGAAAGCGATATCGGGATTCTCTTTCATTATCTTATCTACTACACCAAATACAAAGTCTTGAACTTTCGGGTTCGACAAGTCCAATACCATTTGGTTGCGGTAATAATAGGGTCGCCGATTGGGGAGTTGAATAACCCACTCGGGGTGGTTTTCGTACAATTCACTTTTCGGATTCACCATTTCAGGTTCAATCCATATACCGAATTTAATTCCCGCTTTCTTCGCTGTTTCCACTAAATGAGGAATACCGTGAGGCAGTTTGCTGCGCATAACTTCCCAATCGCCTAATCCGGCATGCGCTCCTACACGCGGATGTTTATTGCCAAACCAGCCGTCATCCAATAAGAAAAGGTCAACACCTAGTTCTTTGGCTTCATTCATCAGTTCTTCCAAACGAGCCTCATTGAAATTAAAATAGGTGGCTTCCCAGTTGTTTAATAAAACGTATCTGTCTTTTTCTCCGTCTTTAAGTTGGTACTTGCGCGCCCATCTGTGAAGACTGCGGCTTGCTTTTCCTGTACCTTCATCACTCATGGTGAAGATAAATTCGGGAGTAGTAAACCATTCATTGGGTTTCAGCTCATAGTTCGATGCGTAAGGGTTAATTCCTGAGATAACACGTAGATTACCCACATTATCTATTTCGAAAGTAAACTGAAAGTTTCCTGTCCAGCCAATAGTTCCTACTACTACATTGCCCTGATTCTCGGCTACCGGCTGCCCTAACCCCAACTCGAAGAAAGGGTAGCAATGCATGGCGGCACGCGCGCCAAGTTTAGTTTCCAATACCTTCTTTCCGAACTGAAGTTGTTGGCTACTCATCTGCACCTCCTTTGCCCAGTCGCCGCTGAACTCTGTAAGGTAGTATGAGGGACTTTCGAAATACAGCATATTTGAAGCATATCGGCTGATGGTTACCGGTTTCTTTTCCGCATGTTTTATTTCAGTCCAGGTTTTGATAATATTTTCTTTGGCATACGTAAGATAATACAGTTTCACTTCTACCGGATAAACATCATCCTTTAAGTTGATAACGGTTTCGGTTACATTATTATCTTTCTTTGATTGATTATGAGATACATAACGAAACACAGAGGTCATATTGCCATCGTTATGCTGAATAGCAAAAGCGGGCTCGAAATAATCTTCTGCTCCGGATGCGGGATAAACTTCCCAACCTCGGGGAGTAACCGGAGCATCGGCAGCTCCGCCGGACACAAAGTAGGAAAGATTTTCGGCATCACTATCTACTACAAGTTTCGGTCCGAGATAAGACTGATATAATCTGCCTGTGGGAGCGGTACAAAAGATGAGATCTGTTTCGTTCGTACCCATTCTGATAACCGTTTGCTGCCCATAAGCCTGAAAGCCTAAGAAGATAGACAACAACACTAAAAACGTTTTTTTCATGGCTTGTTTTGTTGAAGTAGTCCTAATATTATAGGAATAGTCCTCCTTCGGAGGACTATTCCT
>DAIMFE010000158.1:0-4077 GCA_036724805.1 Bacteroides sp. | reverse complement strand
GAAATAATCAACCATTAATTGTGGTAGATGGTGTACCCATTGATAACTTTAGTAGCGATACTGATGATCATTGGGGTAATGGAGCTATTGATAAGGGCTCGGGTATATCGGATATAAATCCTGATGATATAGAAACAATGTCTGTTTTAAAAGGCCCTGCTGCTGCCGCACTGTATGGTAGCCGTGCTGGTAACGGTGTTGTTATGATTACTACCAAAACCGGAAAAAGCGGAAAAGGGATAGGTATATCTGTAAATAGCAATTTCACTTTTGAAAATCCTATGATGACTCCCGATTTCCAGAATGAATACGGACAAGGAGGGTGGTTTGAGCAGGATATGAAAGATAGCAACAATAATCCGATTTTAGGAGAAGACGGTAAGCCCCTTAAAGAAATGGCTCATGGTTTTAATAATGATATGATAGGTAGTTGGGGACCTAAAATGGATGGATCATTGAAAGATATGCAATTAGGCAAATACGCGTATGCTGCGCGCGATAATAATATATACAAAGATTTTCTCCGTACGGGCACAACGTGGACAAATAGCATGGAGATTAGCAAAGCCAGCGAGGACATTACACTGCGCGCTTCTATTACCCGTATGGATAACAAATCGGCCGTGCCTAATAGCGGAATAGAGCGTACTTCAATAAACCTCCGTTCAACTGTTAAACTAACAGATTGGTTATCGGCCGACTTTAAGATTAATTATATCAACCAACAGTCGAAAAACCGTGTTGCTCTTGCTGCCGACCCCAATAATATATTTTTCGACTACTTGGAAATGCCACGAAGCATTGGATATTCCGACTGGGAACCATACCGTGCCACAAATTGGAAACTTAGCGATGGCAATCCCGCCGGGTATGTAGCAACTTACAGAAATGCTCCGCGTAGCGTTTATTGGGCCACAGAAAGAAATGGTAATACAGATAAACGCGACCGATATATAGGCTTTGCAGCTTTTGACATTAAATTCACTAATTGGCTGAATTTAAAGTTGCGCTCAGGAATCGACAATTATACATTGCTTTACGATAATACCCGCGCATCGGGTAATCCTTTTTGGGAAGCAAATGGTAGCTACCGCGTGCAAACAGAAAGATTCAAAGAACTGAACTCTGATTTCTTATTTACTGCTCAGGGAAACTGGAATAAATTTGGAGTTGTAGCTACAGCCGGTGGAAATATCATGTATCGTTCGTCTTCGCATAGTAATGATTGGTCGGGCGAACTGATTATTCCGGATTTCTATGCAATTAACAACGGTAAACTTCACGAAGGCGGATTTACGCGTACCCGTAAGCAAATCAATTCATTATATGCTACAGCATCATTATCATGGGCTAGTGCTCTATATCTTGATTTAACAGCTCGTAACGACTGGTCTTCAACTCTACCCAAAGGCAATAATTCCTATTTTTATCCATCTATAGGCGGTAGCTTGGTTTTTACCCAATTACTGCACAGCATGGGTAAAGATACCGGACCGCTAACATTCGGTAAATTACGTGCTTCGTGGGCCGAAGTGGGTAACGATACGGATCCTTATATGACCAGGAATTATTACGAGATCTCTTATGATACTAAAAATGAAATATTTAATGCTAAGCGTAAAAATTGGCGGGCAAATCCTAATCTGAAAAATGAGAGGATTCAATCCTGGGAAGTTGGTCTGGAATTAAGAGGACTCGATAATCGGTTAGGATTGGATGTTACTTATTATAAAAAGAATTCGAAAGACCAAATTCTGAAAATGACTTTACCGGCTGCTACCGGCTATAGCTTTGGTTATATAAATGCAGGTAATATCGAAAATAAAGGTTGGGAAATTGCTTTAAATGGCACCCCGCTACAAACTAAAAGTGGTTTCAGATGGGAGACATTGTTAAATTGGGCAACCAATAAAAATAAAATTGTTGAACTTGCCGAGAATATTGAGCAACAAGAATTAAGCGATGGAACCGGCATGCAAAAGATAAAAATATTTGCAAAGCCGGGAGGGGCTTATGGCGATATATATGGCAAAGGATATTTGCGTGATGAAAAAGGGAATAAAATAATTGATAGCAACGGTATTCCAATTTCCACTAAAGACGATATTAAGCTAGGGAATAACCAACCTAAATGGATGCTTGGATGGTCAAACACTTTTAATTACAAAAATTTCAGTTTAGGATTTCTCATTGATGTAAACTATGGGGGAAATATATATATGGGTTCGATAAATGTAGCTACAAGTAATGGTAACCTTGGCATGACATTAAACGGTCGTGAAGGTGGTCTTATAATAGAAGGAGTAACCCAAGACGGAGCCGTAAATAGCACGCCAATTACCGCACAAGAATATTGGACAGGCATTAATAGCATTTCCGAAGAATTTGTGTATGACGCGACAAACATTCGTTTCCGTGAGCTTACCTTTGGATATACTTTACCTCGTCGGCTGCTGAATAATACTCCTTTCGGTAGCATAAAAGCCAGCTTTATGGCTCGTAATCTATTTATGATTTATCATAAAACCAAAGGTTTTGACCCGGAAGCCGGATTTAGTAACGCCAGTTCAGTGCAGGGGTATGAATATGCTTCTATGCCAACAATGAGGAGTATCGGTTTTAATATCAATATCACTTTCTAAACTGTGTTCATAATTATAATGGAATATATGAAAACAACTAAAATATTTACAGTCTATTTTCTGTCATTGTTAATGCTTGCCGCATGCGACCTGACTTATCTCAATGATAGCCCTAATGAGCCCGACAGCTCTGTAGATTATAATTTTAATGACCCTCAACTGGCCTCTGCGCTAAAGAGAGGGATTTTAATGGAAGGCGATGTTGAGCAACGCTACAAGTCACTCCAGATCGATTTTTATGCACATACTGGTGATGGTGGAAAGTTTATCACGCGACTTTATCAGATGCGCGATGATTGGAATGAGTTAATATACAAGCACATTCAAAGTATTGTAGCTGATCTTAATATTGTAATAAACCAATATTCTGAGCTAGGGGATAAATATAAACATTCTATTGCCATGGCCAAAATATGGCGCGTATTTATTCAGGCAACCGGATCGGATTTCTTTGGGCCTATGCCATTTTCACCTTATAAAGAACCGGTGTTGAATCCACCTTACGTATCGCTGGAAGATACTTATAATGAATTCTTTCAAGAGCTCGAAGAAGCAGCTAAAATGCTATCGGAAACAAGTGAGGAGCCCATCTTTATGAGTGCAAGTTCGGATGTACTGTATGGAAATGATGCTGCTAAATGGAGAAAATTTGCAAATTCGTTAAGACTACGATATGCGTTGAGACTTTCCGAAGTCAACGCTCAAAAGTGCTCGGAAGAAGCCAAGAAGGCTATTGAAGCCGGCTTAATGGAAAGTAAGGAAGATGATGCCTTTATTACTCCCAAAGGTGATGGTTCGTGGGGACAGAATTATAATTACCAGATGTTTCAGGTTGCATGGGGAGAACCCATATCATTAACTTCTTCTTTCGAGAAATTACTTACCGGTATCGGAGGTGTCAATTTCCCAACAGATATCGTAAATAAAAGGAAAAAATTGGTCAACGAAACTGTAGGGGTTAGCAATGTTCATCCGGAAAAAGCTGATCCACGTGCCACAAAAATGTTTGATCCTGCTTTTGTGGGCGGCGACTGGAAAGGTTTGACTATCGGATTACCGGATACCCAATATACTACTCCCATGAAAACGGGATATGCGGAATTTGGATATCTTATTAAAAACGGTGCGGTCTGGATGGGTCGTCCATATGATATGTTTTTGTATGAAGAAGTATGTTTCTTGAAAGCAGAAGCCGCTTTACGTGGTTTTGTTACTGGTATAGACGCTAAGGCGGAATATGAAAAAGGTGTTCGCGCATCTTTCCAGAAATGGGAAGTTAGTGATATGGCCGATGAATACCTTGCTTCTACAGAAAAGAACCAGGCAGGCACAAGTGCAAATTTCAATGACCAGACAGGTAATGGAAATAGTGCCCTTGAGAAAATTATAACTCAAAAATACATTGCAGCATTCCCTGATATATCAATGGAGTCAT
>DAIMFE010000157.1:0-4220 GCA_036724805.1 Bacteroides sp. | reverse complement strand
CACGCACACGGAATATAAAAAATCTAATTTACATTAACTCTAATATATGAAAAAACTTATTTTTATTGTACTATGGGTTGCCTTATCTGCATATTTCCAGCAAGCAAGGGCGCAAATGGGGAAGTTTTACTCTACTGACCGCGAACTTTCGAACAGTCTGATTAACCATGTTTATCAGGACAAGAGGGGATTCATCTGGGTGTCGACCGAAGATGGGCTGAATAAATTCGATGGGAACAAGTTCACCATATATAAACAGAATCAAAATGACACAGCTAGTTTAGCCATTAGCTACGTAAAGTCGGTATTTGAGGACAGTCACAATCGTTTCTGGGTGCTGGGATTAAATGTGGTACAGCTATATGAACGCGATACGGATTCCTTCCGAGTGATTCCTTTTCAACTCAAAGGAGGAGTAATGGTTCCACATACCACGGCCATCATTGAACGAAAGAATAAGGAGATATGGATCAGTACGTTGGGACAAGGGATAATGAAGTTGGAGAACGAACAATTTATTCCGATAGATGAAATCAACACAATCATAGATAGCCACTTTATAGAAATGATCTATGAAGATCGGGAGCAAAATATCTGGATCAATACAAAAGATAAAGGACTTTTCTTGTATGCACCAGCAACTCAGGATGTACGTCAATTTACGGCTCAGAAACAACTGACTTCGGAATCTATCTCTTCATTTACCGAAAATAAAATAGGGCAATTGTTCATCGGAACAATCAATGGTGGACTCATGCGCCTGAATAGAAATAAAATGACTTTTGAACCGATTCTCTACAATAATAAAACAGACCTGAACATCAAAACACTGGTGACCAATAGTGAGAATACATTGTACATTGGAACTGAAGGAAACGGTGTAAAGCAACTGGACTTGGAGAATAACCGGATCATTGATTGTAACATCAACATCGGAGTTTTCGATTTGCGTTCTTCTAAAATACACTCTATCTTGGAAGATAACGAAGGCAACCTTTGGTTTGGAATCTTCCAGAAGGGACTGGTCTTTGTACCTTCCATGCAGAACAAATTTAATTACTACGGATATAAGTCGTATAATAAGAACAGTATTGGTTCGGATTGCGTGATGTCAATTTGGCAAGACAAGAAAGGTACGATCTGGGTAGGCACGGACAACGATGGGCTGTATGCCATTGATGACGATGGAAACCGATTGGCACACTTTAAGGAGAAAGACAACAACGGTTCTGCCCCACTGAGTATTATGTGTATTCTTGGAGATTCGCAAGGTCGGTTATGGGTGGGGTCGTATTTCAACGGATTAGCCATTATCGACAAGGCGACTGGAAAAAGCAAATACGTCAGAGAGCTATCCGGCCGAGAGAACAAAGGTCGTAACGAAAGGATCTTCTGTTTAGTAGAAGACCGTAACAAGCATATATGGGTTGGAACATACGGATCGGGAGTGTATAAGATGTCCTTATCTCAGCAAATCCTGGCACAATATAAAACTGAAAACACCGAGAATGACAACTGGAACTCTGATCAGCTCTGTAATGACTGGATAAACTGTATAACGCAAGATGAGGAAGGTTTGCTCTGGATCGGAACTTGTAATGGCCTTAGCTGCTTAGATCCTGATGCTGAAATGTTTATGAACTTTTTCAACAAAGAAAGTCCGCTTACAAAAGCGTTTGTACATGCCATATTGGAGGATAAAAATGGTTTCCTTTGGATAGGAACATCAGAGGGGCTGTATCGTTTTGATAAGAAAGAGAAACAACTGGTTCATTATAATATTGAGCAGGGGTTACCCAGTAATGTGATATGTGGCATGGTTGAAGACAACATTGGGAATATTTGGATCAGCACGCATCAGGGAATATCAAAATTGATAACACGAACCAATATGTTTGTTAACTACTATGCTTCGGATGGTTTGCAAGGTAATGAGTTCACCCGTGGAGCGTACTATCAGGATCAACGGGGGAAAATATATTTTGGTGGAACAAGCGGAATTACCGGTTTCTTCCCACACGAGATCACAACGCAGAAAAGAAGACTAAAAGTTGGAATTACCGATTTCATGCTGGCCAACCGTTCCATCCGGAAAGGAGATAAGTCGGGAGATAATATTATTACAGATACATTAGTGATGGATGCCACACAATTTACACTGGCTCACGATCATAGTTCTTTTAGCCTTGATTTCTCCACAATGGATTTCTCCACCCCGGAAAAAATTATTTATGAGTATAAACTGGAAGGGTTGGATAACGACTGGATCAGTACTAACCCCGGAGTAAACCGAGTGACGTATACCAGTCTACCTCCCGGGAAATATACCTTCCTGATACGTGCCAAAGAAAACGAAAACCTGTCGGCTATCCGTAAAGCGATGGTTATCATTACCCCGCCCTGGTACCAAACAGGATGGGCTACCTTGTTGTGGACACTTATTTTATGCGTTATTATATTTAGCATAGTGATGTACCTGCTTTCGCGTATCAAACACAAGCAGGAGTTAATGAAGGTTATCCACCAGGAAGAAATAAACGAAGCAAAGCTGCAATTCTTCATTAACATATCGCACGAAATACGTACTCCGATGACGCTGATCATCAGTCCGTTGGAAAAACTGATTGCCGAAGCCGGAAATGACTTCCAACCCGCTTACCAGATGATTTACCGGAATGCGCAACGTATTCTTCGCCTCATCAATCAGCTGATGGACGTCAGAAAACTGGACAAAGGGCAAATGAAGATTAAATTCCGCGAAACAGATATTGTTGGATTTGTGAACGATCTGGTACAAATATTTGATTATCAGGCACACAAAAAGAGCATCAAATTCACCTTTGAACACGAGGATCAGGAGTTGAAAGTCTGGATTGATCTGAATAACTTCGATAAAGTGTTGATGAACGTATTCTCCAATGCGTTTAAGTATACGCCCAACAACGGAGAAATTGCGATCAAACTTATACAGGGAACGGACAATAGCACTCGTGGACCACTAAAGAGGTATTTTGAAATTACGGTAACCGACACAGGGATGGGTATTAATAAGGATGAGATAGAACGTATCTTTGAACGCTTCTATCAGGTCAACAATGATGTAAGCAAATCCGCTTCGGGAACCGGAATCGGATTACATCTGTCGCGTTCGTTAATAAAACTTCACCATGGTACAATAAAAGCTGAAAACCGGGAAGACTGCACCGGAGCTCGCTTTATTATTCGTCTTCCGCTGGGATCTGACCACCTGAGAACGGAAGAACTGGAAGACCTCGAAATACTATCCGTGGGCATGCAACTACACGACAAGAATGATGCACAGGCGTTGCTACGGGTTGAAGACAAACAAATGGAAAACAGGAAAGGTCGTATAAAAACCAAATACCGTGTACTCATAGCGGAAGATGACGACCAGATACGCCAATACATCAGCGATGAACTGGGAACGGAGTTTCACGTTAGTGGATGTGCCAATGGAAAAGAAGCGCTAGGCATTATTCTACGCGAAAAGATTGACCTGTTGATTAGCGATGTAATGATGCCCGAAATGAACGGTATCACCTTGTGCAAGAAGGTAAAACAAAACATCAATATCAGTCATATTCCGGTCATTATGCTTACTGCCAAATCGAGAACGGAAGACCGTATTGAGGGACTGGAAGTGGGCGCGGATGCTTATCTGGCTAAGCCATTCAATACGGAAATACTGCGCACAACGGTATTTAACCTGATCAACAACCGTGAACGGCTGAAAGGACAACACTCTAGTGAATTGATCATTGAAGAAAAGATAGACAAGATTGAACGGAAATCAAATAATGAGATACTGATGGACAGGATTGTGAAAGTAATTAACGAGCGTATATCCGATCCTACACTGAATGTAGAAACACTGGCAGCCACCATCGGGCTGAGTCGGGTACACATGCACCGTAAATTAAAAGAACTAACGAATCAATCCACTAAGAACTTCATCCGGAACATCCGCTTGAAACAGGCCGCTACTCTACTGACCGAAAAAGGTCAGATGGTTTCGGAGACTGCTTATGCAACAGGCTTTACCAGCATCTCGCATTTTTCAACGTCCTTCAGGGAGTTTTATGGTGTATCGCCAACCGAGTACAAAGAAATAGGAAGGGTCAAAGTTTGACTAAGTTAGTTAGCTGCAAGAAACTTTTTCATAACTTCTATAGACATGCCGCGACGCTTGGCATAGTCAA
>DAIMFE010000156.1:0-4310 GCA_036724805.1 Bacteroides sp. | reverse complement strand
TTTTATTGATGTGAGTATGTTAAAGTTGAATAAATCCATCATTTGGTTAGGTAATATCTTCTTTAACCGAATTAACCCACTGATTAATACGGGCCTCTGTTTGGCTGCTATCATTGCTTTCATCAATCGGCAAACCAACAAAGCGTCCGTTAACTACCGCGAGTGATTGGTTGAAGTCATAATTTTTTGTATCTACAGAGCCACAGAATGTACATCCGGTGTCTTTTAATTCTTCATACAAAATGCCGATAGCATCACAAAAGGTATCCGGATAGGATTCGCAATCGCCACATCCAAAGAGTGCTACAAATTTATGCGACAGATCTTCTTTTTTGATGATTTCGACAGCATCATACCAATCGTCCTGTAATTCACCGTCTCCCCAGGTAGACGAACCAAGTAACAAAACTTCGTATCCACTCATTGATTCTTTTTTAAACCTACCAACATCGTGAACATCTTTTTTATCAATCCCTAATTTTTCTGCAATCCTGTTTGCAATCTCTTCGGTGGTTCCTGTAGTTGAACCATAGAAAACTCCAATTTTATTCATTTGTATTCTCAATTATATTTAATTGTGCAAATGTAAATGAAATAAGAAAGAAATGGAATCCCTATTAATGGCCAAAAATCGAACTGAAAATCCTTATTTATAGTTAGATATAAATAGGTAATAGAATACCTATTTATTATTAGTTGTAGCTATTTGTAACTTATATTTTCCTTGTGTTACAATATTCTTTGCCGTAAGAGAAATACGGATAACCTCATTTCCCCATACCTTGTTTAATCGTTGATCTTCCACTTTTAAGTTTTCCAAAGAGGCTTCAAATTGGTTTTTGTCATAAAGCAGTGATACAGTTTCTTCGTTGCAGGTAATTAAAATTTTCCCTTCAGCCGGAATACTAACCGTTCCCCATGTCATAAAATGAAGAATATTTGCGGTTGTAGGGTTGTTGATACTGAAGTTATCTTCCATCTGTAAAGCATTAGATGATAATCGATAGCTACGATGCCATTTATTAATACCCGCTTCTTTAGGATATGCCCCGGCAATATCTAACGAGAACGATTTGTTTTTTTTATTGGCATTTACACTTGTGCCTTTAAAGGCTTTACCAAACTTTTGTTGATATCCGTTTATGTGCGGCAGATTATGGTAATCGCTCTGCATAGTCCATATGGTATAACGTTCGCTGTTGAATGTTTTGCGGGTATAAGTTTCCACACCCAAATCAATAAGCATGGGTACGTTGTTTACATAAAGATTGAATGTTCCAACATCGTTATGGTTATGGCTTTCGTCATTATAGCCCGATTTTCCGGCAAAGAACAAATTGCCACTTGCCATATAGCAGAACTCGGTTTGCGGATACCAGGTAAATGGAGAGTGCGGATGAGCCGGAGTGTAAGAATCTATCAGGTTTTCGCTCGACATACTTGCCAACATACGGAACAGATCGCGGCTAATATTTATCTTGGTTGGATGTTGTTTCTTGAGGTAAGCAGAAAAATCTTTTAACTCCTTACTATTTGTCTTTACTCCATAACGGGCAATCAAATGATAGTCTAACTTCTCTTTGGCCGATGCGTCAGCAAAGTTTACCACCCAGCCATCACCAACATAGCTACGAGAAATATATTCGCCCATATTCTTTACCATGGGTTCATTAAATAATGATAACTTTCCGTTCGTTGCTTCATACAGCAAGTCAAGATAATCGAACATTTTTCCGGCTGCATGTCCCCAGTAAGAAGGTCCTTCTTCGCAAGCGCCATCATCTTTGGTGTAATTAAGAAACTTGTTGGTTGATACAACCGTACGATAAACAGCTTCTGTTAATTTGTCGGGATCATTCTCCAACAATAGAAAGCATTGCAGTACATTAGAATTACACCACGGATTCCAATTATTAACGAAGCCTTTTTCCGCATTTACATTGAAAGCCATCCACCAGAAGCGACTATCGGTCATATAAGGGATCATGATTCGTTCTTCTAGCTCGTGATACAAACGCCGGGAAAATAGGGGAGTGATTTTATCAAATTCTTCGCGAAGGAAATAATAAATCCATGAAAACGTTGCTCCAACATCTGTTGATACCAACTCCAATACTTTTTCTTCTTTCTTAGGGAAAGTACCACCCCCTCTTTGAAGCACCTGATGGGCAGAAATACTCCACGAAGTCATTTCGCATGTATGGAATATTCCATTCATGAGTTGATCGAGGAAACGTCCTTTTCCTTCCGCCATTTCTGCCATGAACAAGGAGACAATGGCATTGATGTTGGCATTGTAATTACCCGACATAGGCTCGCGGCTTCCGCTTCGGGAGAACTCAAGATAATCGGTAACGGTAATAACCTTCCATTTGTAATCCAGATTCTTTTCTCCCTGTTTAATAAAATAAGGAATTTGATCTCCTATAAGCGCCTTCCAGCCTTCACGGTCGGCATAGGCTGGGTATTTTACCCATTGCTGATTTAACAAAAGTGTTTCTTTTAATTGTTCCTTGGTTGCAAGGTTTAATAAAAAATTCTTTTCCCGATAAGCTCCTGCCGACTGTATAGCCATTAAGAAGCATAGAATTAAGGTTATTCGTAATGATTGCATAGTTTGAAATTATAATAAGTTTTTCGGGTAAAGATACAAAGTATGATCAATTGATTAGTACCATATTGTCCATTTGTGGGTAATAAACGTTTGTTTTTCTTGGTTTTGTGGCTGGTAATTTAATACCCGAATCGTACCTTAAAGCGTTACCACCAGCCCCATGTGGAAAGCACTATTACCAAAATTCGATTCTACCTTATTAAACATAGAATAAGGCGTATAGTGATATTCAAGGAACAATCCTACATATTTGTGCTTCAGATTAATTCCACCAAAAAAGTCCATTGCCCTTACCGAATGGGTGTAATCTACCTCGTTACCATATTCATTTACGCTGGTCTCTTTATATAGATCGGTACTTAAACTCTCATACCCCATCCCGATATAATATTGCGTCCTCAGGTTAGAGCGCATTCTTTTTTCCCAGCGCATGCGCGCGTTAAGATTCAATAGAACTTCGGCTTTGGTAATGTCTTTATTATTAGAATTATAGTAGTAATTAAAATACTTCTTCCCGGAAGGCATACCCACCTGTAATCCTATATCGAACATGGTAGCCTTAACCTTGAAAGCTTTAAAATATAAGGCGAACAAAGCTGCCGATGAATAAACTTTACTTAGATTTCCTACAGGAACCCGAACTCCAACCTGAATGTCCATAAAGTTAGAGGGTTCAAAATAAGATCCCGTGCCGGATTGATATACATATTCTTCTTGTGGCTCGGGCTCCGGTTCCGGTAATACAAAAGCATGGTTGGGTAATTCATTAATTCTCATAATTACTTCCAACAAAGGATTCAAATAATAATCATCTTTGTTGTGGCCGTAATTGCTCATGATGCAACTCACATTTCTTCCTCTCACTATTTGGGATATATAATAAGCGATGAGCGGATATGTTGAATTTTCATCCTCATAAACAACACGAGTAGCAGTAGTAGGAACACCTTCAAATGTAACACCAATGTTTTCTTCCATAATAACTGTCATGTCATTCTTATCTAGCATTATCCGGTTTTTTATGTCGGATTCCGCATCGCTTATGGTTTTAAAAACCGACCATCTTAGCTGCACCCCTTCACTGCTCACACTATGCGGAAATGCCATCTCCCATTTTTCGTTTGGGGTAATGGTTCTTCCTATAAAATTGAAAAAGCGTTTGTTTCCTTTAATTATATAAGATGAAAGTTCGTTTTTGAGATATTCTTCAACAATGGTTTGTTCCAATTTCTTATCTCGTTTATTTATGGTAAGAAACAAAATGGATAGTAAGGTTGTGGGATCCTTTTGGAGCAGATATGCTGTTTGGGCAGTTCGTAAACCAGGTGTTATGATACTTTCTGCTTCGGTAATTTTATTTTCTATGGCAAGATTGTTGTTGGAATATTGAGTTATAATTTCTCCGAGCCCGAGAGTATAGTTTATCTCATCTATGTTGTCCGGATTATTGAGACTTCCATCCAGTGTAGTTATATAAATATCGTATCCGCTTATTTCGAGATTAATGCTGTTGTCATATAATTTCAGTCCCTGTAATTCGGAGAGATCAGGGTTTTGAGCAAATGCACTCATTGTATATATAAGCAACAATAGAGTGATCAGGGAATATTTCATGCGAAGTGAAGTTTTTTGGCTTCAAACTTAAGAGAAAAATGTGGAATTACAAAAGAATAAATGGACTAAAATGGACAATCTT
>DAIMFE010000155.1:0-4498 GCA_036724805.1 Bacteroides sp. | reverse complement strand
CTACTAAAGTTATCAATGGGTACACCATCTACCACAATTAATGGTTGATTATTTCCTGCAATAGAGTTATTACCACGAATAAGGATACGAGTTGAACCACCCACACCGGTACTGCTCTGATTGATTTGCACACCTGCTATCTTTCCTGCAAGTGCATTTGCAACATTGGCATCACGGGTTTCTGTAAGTTTGTCTCCTTTTACTTCTTGCATAGCATATCCTAACGCTTTTCTATCGCGTTTAATACCCAATGCGGTTACTACAACTTCATCAATAACTTGTGAGTCTTCGTTTAGGGTGATTTTGAAAGGGCTCTGTCCGGTATATGTAACATCTTGGGCTGTATAACCTATGTAACTCACCTGAATTACATCACCATTGTTTACATTATCAAGAGTAAATTCTCCGTCAATATTCGTAATTGTACCATTCGTAGTTCCTTTTACTACCACGTTGGCGCCGATAATCTCTATGCCATCATTATCGGTTATAACACCTTTAATGGTAACACCATTCTGAGCATAAATATTAAAAGGGATTAATAGAAGGCAAAGAGTAGCTAGTAAGAAAAATCTTTTTCTCATACTTTCTGTAATGTGTTAAGTTAATAAATTTTTATAAAATCAATTTGTGATCGTTTTGAATCGGCAACATCTGGGGGGATTGTTGGATTCTCTAACTTGGTAAGAATTGTTATTTCACCATATATGCTAATTTATTTTAAAAGTTAGTACTAAATTACAAGGTTTTTAAGAGGAGATTTGTTCCCTTCTGTGTATATAACAGGTAGAGATGGAACAACCCTAACGTAAAAAGCAGATTTTTTTTAAAAAAGGAAGGATACCAAATAATCTTTCAGCTCCCGGCGAAGTAATTTTAGTGTTTTGGTGATATGGAATTCAACGGTTTTAACCGATATACCGAGGTCTGCCGCTATCTTTTTGTTCGGAGTATCATGTTTACGACTAAGGATATAAACTTTTCTGGTTTGTTCGGGGAGTTTTCTTAAGGTTTTCTCTACTATGGTATGAATCTCCGAATTAAATATTTTATCCGGCTCGGATGATTCGAGTGTAGATATTCGCAGAGTTAGCTCACGCAACGTTTGTTCGTTAATATTTTCTTCTGCCTTGTAGCGTACCTGTAGTTTTGAAAGGTGGTTTAGAGCTTTGTTTTTTATAATGGTAAGTAACAACCCATGGAAGTTTGTGTTTTCTTCCCAATGTTCTCTTCCTTCCCATAACGCAGCCATAGATTCCATTAATATGTCTTCCGCATCTGCTTTATTTCTTGTGTACGAAAAAGCAAATGATAGAAACTTCTCTTGGTTTTCATAGAAAAACCGGGAGAAATTGTTTGTATCAAGAAGATTATCAAATTCAGGCATCAACTCTCTTGCCAATTATTTCTTTACAAAGGAAGTTATCCTTTTTGGATTATACAAGAGCGAGGATTGGTTTTTTTCTATGTGAAGATGCCAAAGTTACATGGAGTTTTCTTTAATATATGAATAATTTTATTAAGGATTCATTCCAAAATGTTATTAAATTTAAGGGAGAAAGAAAACACCTGCGTTGTATCGGTAATAACACCTACATCCTCCCGGCATGTTTTAAGACATAGTGTAGCGTCCTGATTTTAGTTGACCAAATTGCAACGTTGTGTTGAGTCAAAAGCGCGTTGCATTTTCGAAAATACAACGCGCTGTTTACTCAAATGCAACGCGCATTTGGGAGAAATGCAACGCGCATTTGGATTAGAAAACGTTGGGGATAAAACGGATTACTTTGCTTCCTATGTAGGCCTAATAGGTAGTTTGGTTCCCTATATCTTCTCGTAAGCTTTAAAATAAGAAACCTGACAAGTACCGTTTGTATTATTTGTCGCAGTAATTATCAACTTAAAATATCGTGCAGTAGTTACTTGCGATAGCATTACTTCTTCATAGCCGGGCACTAACGGGCTATTTCCATTTACAACAGTTCCATCGGGAGCCGTCCATGGTAATGCAAATGTAAATTCTCCTACTTTAGTGAAATTTTGATTATCGGTGCTGGCATGTATTTCCATCGTTTTTACGGTTGGATAGTTGCTACCGTTTCCAGCATAGAACCGCCGGCCAATTTGAACCATGGCAACCGCTAATTCTTTTTTCATATCAATAACCAACCAATGAGGAAGCGGTGTTTCCAGAGCCGGACTGTATTGACTGTGCCAAAAGTTGGTACGGTCGTCTTTAAATAAACTACTATATCCTCCACCATCACTTTCTTGAACATCAGAACCTACTGCGGTCCACCCTGTCCAGTCATAATCGAGATATTGCTGACCCTCATATTTCTGCAATACAGTAAATTCAGTAACCCGGTATCCACATTTAGCCGTTACTGTTGCCGTTCTAAAACTTTCTGTACTAGGATTGGCTTGTGTTACATCAACTTTAATTTCTTTACCGTTTGCCGAAACTTTACACCATTCCGCACCCGATTCATCTACTTCAAGCCGAATAGGTGAGGATATATCTGTATCAGCAGTTAAAGTAACTGTACCTCCGGTAGCTTCTACCACTGCACGCTGGATAACGATATAGCCTACATATGGATGGTCTTCTTCTTTACATCCATACATTACGACTAACAAAAAAGCGAATAGTATATATGATAATGATTTCATATGCGAATTGTATTTTAAATTTTTAATAAAATTAATCAAGGATTTTGTTCCAGTTCATGAGGATAAGCATCGAATTGAGCTTTTGGAATGTACTCGCACACAGAAGGTGAGTTGTAAGGCACCTCCAGGAAGTGGCCTTCTGCTGCCCCCATTGTATGTGCTCCCGGATACTTTCTATCCAAAGTATTTCGATGACGGAAGATATCATATCGCCTATGCCCTTCCCAGGCAAGTTCAAGCATTCTTTCTTCTTCAACAATTTTCTTGATATCTTTTTGCGAACCCCCTTCTGCGTTTGTCATGCTTTCTATTGTCCATTCGGGTATACCGGCCCTGCGGCGAAGTTCGTTAACATTGTCTAACGCATCTTGTATATTACCTTTCATCGCGCTACCTTCCGCACGTATAAGATACATTTCGGCCAGACGCGATATTATTGGAGACCATAAGTGTAATCTTTGCTCCTGATAGGAACATTTATTGATGGCATAAACCAGAAAACGTGAATCTTTACCTCGTTTAACGGCTGCATCAAAAACTTCAGGTTCCATACGTCCAATAACTTTTCTACCGTCAGAAGTTACTACATAATAACGCGTACCCAAATTATAAGGTTCCGATTGAATTATATTACTTCTAAAACCTTCGGCATCCGCATCGCTACTCATTTTATAAGTTCCATCAGCTTGTTTAGCTACCTTTATTTTGCCATATTCGTAATGAGGGTTATCACCTGCCTGCTTGCGGGCATAAGCAAACCACCATTTTTCATATACCCTGTTAGGGTAACCACTTACAGAGTAGTCTTCAATTCCGTCTTCAACATATCTTTTAACAATAAATCTACTCCTTAAATCCTGTGGCATTCCATTATCTTTTAAATGAAGTTCTAAAAGTTCCAGATAACGGGATGAAGGCGACATTTCTTCCCAGCCATTATTATCTATACGAATATACATTCCACCTTGGCGGCTATAGCCTGCATCGTCTCTTTCGATAGTGCGACGTACTGCAAATATTGTTTCTGTATTTTCCTCAGGAGTGTGTTGTGGATATGTTGCGAAGCGCTCACCAGTTAAAAGTTCAAAACGTCCTGATTTAATTACTGCATCTGCCATGGCATATGCATCATCCCAACGTTCCATATAAAGATATACTCTTGCCAATAATGCCTGAGCGGCCTCTTTGGTTGCATAAATATTATCTTTAGGCGACAATCCATCGGGAAGTGTCATGTATTTGATTGCATCAAGCAAGTCTTTTACAATCTGATCGTAGACTTGAGCTACTGTTGAGCGACTTTCCGGTAAATCTTCCGGATCATAATTTAATTTTAATGGTAAACCGGGGTTTTGAGTTGGATTGTTAGAGTAGGGTTGTGCAAACTCGTTCACCAATAAAAAATAGCAAAGCGCCCGCAAATAATAGTTTTCACCCATCATTACAATTTCCTCTTTGCTGGCGTCTTCACCAAATCCTTCTATAAATTCGATTACCAAATTACAGTTGCCTATTGTACGATATCCAAGCTCCCATGCATACTCGGTGATTGTGTTGGATATGTTTCTGGTATAATTATAAATTGTAAATGCGCCTCCCGACGATGTTCCATTCCATGTAATATCATCAGCGCCAAAATTCCAATGGGAATATCCGTTATCGATAAGTCCTCCATCATTTTTCAATAATCTGTAACTGCCTTGAGATAATTCCGGTATATTTCTCGGATTAAAATCTTCCGATATAATTCCGTCATACATTTTCACATCTAAATTGCAACTTACTATCGCAATTGTCAGGAACAAACTACTTAATGTATATTTTA
>DAIMFE010000154.1:0-4718 GCA_036724805.1 Bacteroides sp. | reverse complement strand
ATACCATGTAGTACGGGTGGGATTTACTATTATTTTATAGATTATTTAGAATTCCGCATTGTTTGGAGTACGAGGAAAAGGTATTACATCTCGTATGTTGCTCATGCCTGTTACAAATAACAACAAACGCTCGAAACCTAAGCCAAAACCCGAATGAGGTGCCGTGCCGTATCGGCGGGTATCCATATACCACCAGATGTCTTTGGCCGGAACGCCCATTTCTTCGGCGCGGCGTTTAAGTTTTTCGTAATCTTCCTCCCGTTCCGAACCTCCAATAATCTCTCCGATCTTTGGGAAAAGCACATCCATTGCCCGCACCGTTTTACCATCATCATTCTGTTTCATATAGAATGATTTGATTTCCTTGGGATAATCCGTGAGGATTACCGGTTTCTTGAAATGCACTTCAACCAGATAACGCTCGTGTTCGGAAGCTAAATCCGCACCCCAAAATATCGGGAATTCAAATTTATGCCCATCGGCTACCGCTTTCTCCAATATCTCGATACCTTCGGTATATTTAAGTCGTACAAATTTATGGGCAAGAACAAAGTTGATACGCTCAATCAGTTCTTTATCGAACATATTGTTGAGAAATTGAATATCATCGATACAGTTATCCAATGCCCATTGCAAACAATATTTAATGAAGTCTTCCGCCAAATCCATATTGTCTTCAATCTCGTTGAAGGCAACTTCCGGTTCAATCATCCAGAACTCTGCCAAGTGGCGCGGCGTGTTGGAGTTTTCGGCACGGAAAGTAGGTCCAAACGTATAGATGGCTCCCAGCGCCATAGCTGCCAATTCTCCTTCCAGCTGGCCGGATACGGTTAGTCCGGTTTGCTTTCCGAAGAAATCGTTCTTATAATCTATTCCTCCCGCTTCATCTTGTTTCAAGTCATAAAGATTCAGGGTAGTAACCTGAAACAATTGTCCGGCTCCTTCGCAATCCGATCCTGTTATGATGGGTGTATGGAAATAGAAGAATCCCCTTTCGTGAAAAAACCTGTGTATCGCCATTGCCATGTTATGCCGAATACGGAACACAGCGCCAAAGGTATTGGTGCGCGGGCGGAGGTGAGCCACTTCGCGAAGAAACTCCATAGAGTGTCCTTTCTTCTGCAAAGGATAGGTATTATCGGCCGCTCCCAGCACTTCGATTTCCGTAGCCTGTACTTCCGCTTTCTGCCCCGAGCCCACCGATTCGGTGATCGTTCCGTTAACGCTCACACAGGCGCCGGTAGTAATTAACTTCAGCATTTCTTCATCGAAATTATCCAAATCAACTACTACTTGTATATTATTTATTGTAGAACCGTCATTTAATGCGATGAAATTAACTTGTTTACTTCCTCTACGGGTACGTACCCAACCTTTCACATTTACTGTTGATCCAAATTTATCGGATGCCAACAGGTCGACAATTTTTGTTCTACTAATCTTTTTCATATATGTACATTAATTAGTTTTAATCCTTAACTATTTATTATCAGGTAAACGCCCCCATCCGCAGATAGTTCACTTCGTTTTCTGTTAGGTACCGCCAATCGCCTCTTCTCAGTCCTTTTTTAGTTAAACCTGCAAAATACACACGATCGAGTTTAATCACCCTATACCCCAATATTTCGAATATACGCCGAACCACACGGTTCTGTCCCGAATGGATTTCGATACCCACCTGATTGCGTTTAGCATCATCCGTATAGCTAACAGCATCTGCTTTGATCACCGTTTCTTCATCGAGTTTAACTCCTTCGGCAATCTGTGCCAGATCGTTTCTGGTAATATCTTTATCGGTTGTTACCTGATAGATTTTCTTTTTCAAGAACTTGGGGTGTGTTAGCTTAGAAGCCAAGTCGCCATCATTGGTAAGCAACAACACACCGGTTGTATTACGATCCAGCCGACCTACCGGATAGATTCGTTCATCGCATACATTTTTCACAAAATCCATTACTGTGCTCCGTTCCTGCGGATCATCGGAAGTAGTTACGCAGTTTTTGGGTTTATTTAAAAGTATATATACTTTACGCTCGATGTTTACAAGCCTTTCGTGAAATTTAACGAGGTCCGTACGTTTAATCTTTGTACCCAATTCGGTCACTACTACATCGTTTACAGATACCTCTCCGGCTATGATAAACTCATCCGCTTCACGGCGCGAGCACACTCCGGCATTGGCCAGAAACTTATTCAACCGGATCGGTTCGTTCGGATCTACGAATTGTTCCTTATATTCAATGCGTTTCTTCTGACTGTATTTCGCATTCGGATCATAGTTGCTTGTGCGATTATACGGGCGCGAGTATCCTCCACCGCCTTGTTGTCTGTTATCGCTAGCGCCACCGCCGGGCGTAAATCTCGGCCTCCGTGGCCTATCACCGGTACCCCGATTGCCATAGCTGCTACCGCTGTTTCCATAGGAGTTACCGCCGCTGTTTCCATAGGAGTTACCACTGTTTCCATACGAATTTCCCCCGTATGAATTTCCGGTTGATATGCGGCGTCTTGGTCTTTCGCCCCCTTCGGCATTGCTATTATAGTCGGCTCCTCCTCTGTTATAACCCGAGTTTCTGTTATATCCGGAAGAACCTCTGTTATAGTCAGACCCCCTGTTATAGTCGGAAGAACCCCTGCTGTTGTAATCAGAACTTCTGTTGTAATCAGAAGAACCTCTGCTGTTATAATCAGAAGAGCCTCTGCTGTTATAATCGGAAGATCCTCTGTTATAATTTGATGAATTATAGGAACGTTGCGGGCGTTCGCCGCTGTTACTGCTACGGCTGTACCCCCCGGTGCTACGGCTATCGCCATCTTCGCGATTGAACCGCGGACGATACTGTCGTTCGCCCCCTTCTCTGTTGTATCCCGAAGTGCTACCATCGCTGTTATAGGATCTTTGCGGGCGATCACTGCCGCCTCGGTTGTACCCTCCCCCCGAGCGATCGTTGTTGCTACTACCATACCTATTGTAAGAAGTTCGCTGCGGCCTGTCGCCATACGACCTATTTTGCCGTTCATCACGGTTATAATTACTGCTGTCTCTGTTATAGGAACGGTTGTTGTCATCCCAACGGTTATACCCGTCTCTGTTGTAAACTCTATTACCATCACGGCTGGCGTTCTCTTCACTGGAATCCTCACGCCAAGATTCATTCTCTGTATTCATGCCTTGTTCGAATAAATTTATAAATGATGGCCTCACGGCCGATATTATTTAAGTTTAAATCCCGTTGTAATTACGTGGATTTATGGTTTTCAATTCGTTTTTAATATCCTCACTAACGTTTAGTTCTTCAATAAATTCTTTAATTGTTTTTTCGTTAATTCCCTCATTTTTACGTGTTAGGGCTTTAAGCGCTTCATACGGCTTAGGGTAACCCTCTCTGCGTAAAATGGTTTGTATCGCTTCGGCAACTACACTCCAACAGTTATCTAAGTCGTTGTAGATGGCCGTTTCGTTGAGTAATAGTTTTTCTAATCCTTTTACAGAACTTTGTATGGCTATTAAGATATGTCCTACCGGCACCCCTACATTGCGCAAAACGGTTGAGTCCGTAAGGTCTCGTTGCAAGCGTGATATGGGTAATTTTGCCGATAAATGTTCTAATATAGCATTTGCTATTCCAAGATTTCCTTCGGCATTTTCAAAATCAATAGGGTTCACTTTGTGCGGCATAGCACTCGATCCCACTTCTCCTTCTTTGATTCTCTGTTTAAAATATTCCATTGAGATGTACTGCCAGAAGTCTCTGTTCATATCAATCATGATGGTATTGATACGTTTCAGTGCATCGAACAATGCCGCGAGGTTATCGTAGTTGGATATCTGGGTGGTGTATTCTTCGCGTTCCAAACCCAGGTATTGTTTCACGAAGTTATTACCGAATTTTTTCCAGTTTATGCCTGGATAGGCTACATTATGGGCATTGTAATTGCCTGTAGCTCCACCAAATTTTGCCGAAAACGGTATATTTTTCAACAGCTCCAGTTGTTTTTCCAGTCGATAGGCAAACACCCTGATTTCTTTTCCCAAACGGGTGGGCGATGCCGGCTGTCCGTGTGTTTTGGCCAGCATGGAGATGTCTTTCCAATCGGCAGCATATTTCAGCAGCAGATCAACGATTCGGGTTATCCATGGATAATATACTTCATCGATAGCCTCTTTTATGGAAAGCGGCACAGCGGTGTTGTTTATATCTTGCGAGGTTAGCCCAAAGTGAATAAATTCTTTATACTCACTCATTTCGTGGAGCTTATCGAACTCTTCTTTCAGAAAATACTCTACGGCTTTAACATCGTGGTTGGTTACACTTTCGATGTTTTTTATACGCTGCGCGTCATCTTCCGTAAAGTTGCGATAAATATTCCGCAGCGATTCAAAGGTATTCGGATTAACAGCTGCCAGTTGTGGCAATGGTATATTGCATAGGGCGATGAAATATTCCACTTCTACGCGCACCCTGTACTTTATCAGGGCAAACTCGGAGAAATAATTTGCTAAATCACTGGTTTTGCCTCTATATCTACCGTCAATAGGAGAAATTGCGGTTAGTTGATCCAATCTCATAGTTTTGTTGCTGGGTAATTAATCAGATTGCAAAAATAACTATTTTTCTTGAGTTTATGGAATTTATTGGGCATAAATATTGTGAATTTAGAAAAACAGTAGCAGGAGCAAATGCTGCTTCTTTTCTTCTTCTTTTTCTTCTTCTTTT
>DAIMFE010000153.1:0-4806 GCA_036724805.1 Bacteroides sp. | reverse complement strand
CGTTTTTTTGATATACAAAGTTAATATTAAATATAAAAATTATGGGAAATAAAGTTGTTACTTTTGGAGAAATAATGTTGCGTTTATCAACTCCCGGCTATTTAAGATTTTCACAGTCGAAAGAATTTATTGCTACTTTTGGGGGTGGTGAAGCCAATGTAGCCGTTTCACTGGCTAATTATGGATTGGATACAACGTTTGTTACTCGTCTTCCAAAAAATGACATAGCTCAATCGTGCATAATGAATTTACGTTCGCACAATGTAGGAACCAACGATATTATTTATGGTGGAGAGCGTTTGGGAATCTATTTTCTTGAAACAGGTGCAGTAGCAAGAGCTTCTAAAGTGATATACGACCGTGCCCATTCTTCAATTTCTACTATTGAGCCGGGAATGATTAACTGGAAAGAAGTATTGAAAGATGCTCAGTGGTTTCATTGGACAGGAATAACCCCGGCTTTATCTCAGGGAGCAGCCGATGCTTGTTTGGAGGCTATTAAAGTAGCCAACGAATTAGGCGTTACTGTTTCGTGCGACTTAAATTATCGCAAAAATCTTTGGAAGTACGGCAAAACCGCCTCAGAAGTAATGCCTGCTTTGGTTGAAGGGTGTGATATTATTCTTGGTAATGAAGAAGACTGTGAAAAAGTTTTCGGTATTCAACCGGAAGGCTTTGATGTAACCGCTACCGGTGGTGAAGTAAATGCAGCCGAGTTTGAATCGGTATGTACCCAGATGATGGCTAAATTTCCACGTTGCAAAAAGATGATTGTTACCCTGCGTGGCGCTATCAATGCAAACCATAATACTTGGGGCGGCGTTCTTTATTCGGATGGTATATTAAAAATGTCTCAACGCTATGATATAACTCATATTGTTGATCGCGTAGGTGGAGGCGATTCATTTATGGGTGGCTTGATTTACGGATTAATCTCATATCCGGATAATGATCAGAAAGCATTGGATTTCGCTGTTGCTGCTTCATGCTTGAAGCATACAATATATGGTGACTTTAATTTGGTAACAGTTGCCGAAGTAGAGAACCTTATGAAAGGAGATGGTTCAGGAAGAGTTTCACGATAAACCCATTTGCCATTTACTTCTTACCATTTAACAAAATGGGAGATTGTAAAGTGAAGAAGGTATAAATAGTAAATTGTAAATAGTAAATAAATAAGATGGCCAGATTTAATAAAATACAAGTGCTTAGCACAATGGCAGCTACCGGAATGGTACCTGTATTTTATCATAAAGACGTTGAAGTAGCAAAAAACGTAGTGAAAGCCTGCTATGATGGCGGTGTTCGTGCTTTCGAGTTCACCAACCGTGGAGATTTTGCACAAGAAGTGTTTGCTGATTTAGTAAAGTGGGCGGCAAAAGAATGTCCCGACCTGATTTTAGGCATAGGTTCGGTTGTTGATCCTGCTACAGCGTCAA
Organism: Bacteroides sp.; assembly: GCA_036724805.1. GTDB lineage: Bacteria > Bacteroidota > Bacteroidia > Bacteroidales > Bacteroidaceae > Bacteroides. Next base: position 3,367 of record DAIMFE010000153.1, on the reverse strand, counting down.
TGTATATGCAGCTGGGTGCTAATTTCGTGGTTGGCCCATTATTCAACCCCGAAGTAGCGAAGATTTGTAACCGCAGATTGGTTCCTTATACCCCTGGTTGCGGTTCTGTATCCGAAATAGGTTTTGCGCAAGAGGTGGGTTGCGATTTATGCAAAGTATTTCCCGCGGGAAATGTTGGTGGCCCCTCCTTTATCAAAAACGTAAAAGCGCCAATGCCATGGTCGATGTTAATGGTAACCGGTGGTGTTGAGCCCACCAAAGAGAATCTCACCGCCTGGATTAAAGCAGGAGTAACCTGTGTAGGAATGGGTTCGAATTTATTTCCCAAAGAAGTTGTTGAATCAAAAGATTGGGCATGGATAGTAAACAAATGCAAAGAAGCATTTGGGTATATTACCGAAGCCAGAAATTGATATAAACTTGATAAACAAAAAGAGTCCATACCTTGTTGCAAGGTTTATTTATAGATGTTTTTAGCTAAAAGGTGTCCGTTTGGATGCCTTTTTCTATTTTAAATTGTTATATTGCATAGTGTATAAAAACAAGCGTATGGAACAAAACATAATAATCCCCTTACTATTAACATTATTTGCCGGATTAGCTACCGGCATTGGCAGTTTAATAGCCTTCTTTGCTAAAAGTACTAATAAAAAATTCCTATCTTTTTCGTTAGGGCTTTCGGCCGGAGTAATGATCTATGTGTCTTTTGTTGAGCTATTTGCCGATTCGCAAGCATTATTGAAAGAAGATTTGGGAGTAACCACTGGTATGTTTGTGGCGGTAGTGTGTTTTTTTTGTGGAATTTTATTAATTGGCGCTATCGATAAACTGGTTCCGTCTTTTGAAAACCCTCATGAGATGCGCTCGGTAGAAAGCATGGGTGAAAAGCCACCTCACAACGCCAAATTAATGAAAATGGGAGTTATGACAGCTCTTGCTATTGGTATTCATAATTTTCCCGAAGGTATAGCTACGTTCACTGCCGCCGTAGAAAATCCAACATTGGGTATCGCTATTGCCGCCGCCATTGCAATACATAATATTCCCGAAGGTATTGCTGTTTCGGTGCCTATTTATCATGCAACCGGTGATAAAAAGAAAGCATTCCGCCTTTCCATGTTATCCGGATTGGCCGAGCCGGTGGGTGCGTTATTGGCATATCTGGTATTGATGCCTTTCATGTCGTCAACCTTATTGGGTTGTGTTTTTGGTGCGGTTTCCGGAATTATGGTATTTATTTCTCTTGATGAATTGCTTCCGGCTGCCCGTGAGTATGGAGAACATCATATTTCTATTTACGGACTGATAGTGGGCATGGCAATAATGGCGTTTAGTTTGATATTATTGAGTTAAATCTAACCATTTACTAACAAAAGTAGCCGAATAATAAAAAATAGTATCTATAATAAAAAACGCTATATTCATCACTTGCTTTACCTTTGTATTAGTTTAATAGTGTAACAATTTCAAGTAATATAAATATAGGAAAGGATATTATTAGAATTGGAAAAAGATATAGTGAAGTTGATATGGTGTAGTGGATAGTACTGGAACGGCAAGGATTGCTGTTAAAAAATATAGGTGAAGTTACTTCAAATTCCCGTGCGATAAATACTCCCCAACAGTCTTCAGAGAATAATATAAAAGATTTTATGGTATTTTTTTCTAAAGATTGACTGATCATCTTAAAGAAATAGTAAGATAACTGTCTGTTCAATCTAAACCTCTATAAAAAAGTAATCTGTATGTACGAAATGATAATTTTCGGAAACACAAACAGCAACTATATATATGAATGTCTTAAAATAAAGTACAGGATCCCTCCAAACCCGGAAGTACTGAAGAATCTGCTCGAAGGCAGGTAGTAGAATCTCGCAGTTCTGCGGGCTGGAGTGAAATCATACAAAGTTGGGGTTTAAATAAAATAAATAAATAAAATAAGAGGTATTATGAAAATGGAAGGAAGAGGATTTATACTGGAGGTGATCCTTGCGTTCGGGATCAGCAGTCGGCTCCGGTTGTCCAGGTAAACTTTAGCGAGCGATTCCCCTACTAAAGTTTCCACTCCTTCTTTTTTTGGATAAAGTAGACACAAATAGATCACAATATTATCGCGCGGATTTCAAATCGGGTATCTCTAGCTATTGGCTGGTCCTGCAAAATCACTGATATCTTCAACTTCCGTATTACTTTCAGATGGTTAGAATACTCCGAAATGAAGCTGCCGATAATAGAAGAAACATAAGAAACATATTATATTGGCGAATATAAATTAATTAGCGTTTGTTTATGGTTATAATAGTTATATATGTATTGAATTAAATTAGTAAAGTGTGATGACGTCGTGCAGTGATGCAAGGCGTTATTTTTTTATGTTATTTTTTACTTCTTATTTGCCCGGGTGTTTTCTCAAACATGTTTTGGCAAAATGTGGTAAACGAAGATACCGATGAAAAATCATATTTATCGGTTAATTCTTTAATACTCATTTCGGAGCAATTAAGATCATGAAAGATTAGCGAAGCCTTTTGATTGCGTAACCAATCGGATGCAGAAGTTCCGAACACCTTTTGAAATTGCTTTTTAAAGCCGGATTCACTATACAAAGAAACTTCAGCTAAATCTTTTATGTTTTTTGCATTTCGGTAATTCTGGTACATTAAATTCATGAACTTAGAATTATGACTTAATAACGGCGAGAAAAATGCCCTGAGTTCTTCTTTCGGATAATAAGCCCGGAGCAAAAAAAACAACTCTTTCATTTTAGTTTCGAAATAATAAGAGCACTTCAAACCGTCTCCTGCACATTCAATAACAAAGTCAATAAACTTTTCCAGTTTATCGTTAATATTCAACATGTGGAAGTCGTTCTTTACATTTAATTCATTTTCCGGGTATAAAAAAACATGTTCCAGTGATACACATTCACATAAACTAATCACCCCACGAATGCGGCAAACTATGATAAGCGTGTCTTCCTTAACATCGGCATGCACGTGGCTGCCGGGAGGAAAAAACATTACTTTACCGTTGGTTACTTCCAGATCGATTACTTTCCCGTAGTTCAGGATAAAATTACCTTTAATAACAAATACTATTTCTGAAGTAAAAAGATCTCTCTCAATAAGTCCACCCTTTTCAACTTTTAGTATTTCTAAAGACGCGTTCTTTCCTTTTTCGTAATTATAGCAGCTGAAGTGCTCCTTAGAATATAATATTGACATATTTGGTTGATATTTATTTCTCTTATTCTTATTTGTATTAATTTCAACACAAATGTAATGCCAAATTTATTGTTTTTTCTTTTAGAAACCGTCTATTTTATGTAATTATAAGATATATATTTATTTTTATTGATGTGAGTATG
>DAIMFE010000152.1:0-4898 GCA_036724805.1 Bacteroides sp. | reverse complement strand
TTAACTCATATTACATCGTAGTACCAGGCATGAGTTAATACCCAGAATTAAAAGAGCACTATTCCATTTTAAGCGAAACATATCTGTTTGACCGGCATAAAAAAGAGTAATCATGCGGCGGAAAAGAATAGTGAAATTCCGAACATATAGATATGGCATCAATTCAGGAAAGATTAGCGGAATCGCTAAAGGAGTTACAGAAACTAGCGGGTTTGGCAGATAAATCTGTAGCTGACTTATCTGAGTGATTGATATTTTAACTCAACCATTTGATAAAGCCGACCAAACTGTTTTACATAACCATCTTGTATTTTAGATTGGTACTTCTCCATAATCCTGTTTTCTGCATTCAAGAGATACAATTGCGTCATACAAGATTCGGCCACACTCGGCCATTGGTATTTCTTCATATTCAAATACCAGGTTATGTATTGAATAGATTTATCTGCTAACTGCCCCATTATCCTATCGGCTTTTTCATTTTCTCCCAGTTCATAATAACATTCTGCCATCTGGATAGAACTATTTCTGTAATCATAAGGTAGACTTTCGGCCGGAATAACTTTCTCGCAATGATCCAGCGCTATCAATGCTTTATCATTTTTTTCTTCCCGAATCAATTCTCTTGCAAGCATAGTAAAATGAGTACGGGCGCTGTGGTACATTCTAAGAGCTGTTTCATCCATATATACATTGGCATCTTCAATACCTCCCCATTTAAATTTATTAATCATATAGTCGAATGTTCTTTCCGTATCCATTCTGCAATCTAATGCTTTTGTATCGAAAGGAGTAATTCGATGCAGCAATCCTTGCTGGCATAAATTATTCTCAAAACAAAATCTTCCATCCGCGCCTACCGAAGTGGCTATAAAAACCGGGCGTTCCCAGTTACAGCCAATAAGAGTTTCCAACATCATTAATTCCGAGCGATAAACGTAATCCCTTCCTTTTAAAGATAGGTGCATATACTCCGGTATCTCTCCATTTAATTTTTCGGGTATTTTCATTCCCGATCTTAATATGGCTTCTTTATCCAGTTTTAGCACCATGCTATCGGTAGGAATTACCCGCATGTCGCTGTTTTTAGAGCGAACCCAATAGCGCAGAATGTTTTGTACCTCGTAAGGATTCTCGCCAAACTCCTTTTTAGCTTCTTCGGGATTATTTTTATAAACACGGTCGATGAGTTGTTTTAATTCCGGTTTTACCACGACAGCTTCTGTATCCATGGTGAGATATTCCTTTCTTTCCCACGGAATGGGTAGGGCAGGAGAGTTGTAATTATCCCGTTTCATATGGTCGATATACCAGTAAGATTGCAGGTAAGCCACATTACAAGTACGAACATCTGTGCGAAATCTTTCTACTTCCTGATTGTACCATAAAGGAAACGTATCATTATCGCCCATCGTTCCTACTATCGGATAATTCCCTTCATCGGCAGACATTAAATAATTCTGCCCAATATCCCGGCAAGAATATCTTCCTGAGCGGTCGTGATCATCCCATGTTTGACTAGCCATTTGCGCGGGTATTAAAAAGCACAGCGCAGAGGCTGTAATAGTGGCGGTTATCGGTTTTAGCTTTTGCCTGAATATTTCAATCAGTCCTGCAACACCCATGCCTATCCAGATACAATAAGCATAAAAAGAACCTGCATAGGCATAATCACGCTCGCGTGGCTGCGTGGGTGCCTGGTTAAGATAAAGAATGATAGCGATACCCGTCATAAAAAAAAGCATAAACGTTATTGTGAACGAGCTCCGACCGCGTTGCCCCTGTTTGAGTTGCCATAATAATCCGATTATACCCAATAAAAGTGGTAGCCCGTAATACACGTTTCGCCCTTTGTTGTTTTTTAGTTCATCGGGCAGTGATTCCTGATCTCCTACCAGTATAGTATCGATAAATGATATTCCGGTGATCCAGTTTCCATGTTCTATTTCACCATGGCTTTGAATGTCGTTCTGGCGGCCAACAAAGTTCCACATAAAATACCGCCAGTACATAAAGTTAAGCTGATAAGCAAAAAAGAATTTAAGATTTTCCCATTGAGTAGGTACCGTTATGTTATCCACCCATTGACGATATTCTTCTTCATGTGCCTTATCATACATACGGGGGAAAAACATCTTTTGCGCGTAACGAGCTTTCATCAGGTTTCCGGCAACTATATAGCTGTCTTTTTCATCTTCACTGTCTTTCTCTTTTTTCCGGTAAAGAGGCTCTCCCTCTTCATAATCGTACATATAGCCTCCGTCAACCTGCTTTATTGCCCGTTCCGACAAAAACGTATGTCCGTACAGAAGGGGCGGCATGTCTCCATACTGTTTCCGTTCAAGGAAGAAACCAAGAGTAAAGATATCTTCCGGTGCATTCTGATCCATACCCGGGTTAGCGTTAGAACGTATAATAATTAACGCGTAAGAGGAGTACCCAATAACAAACATCATTAAACACAATATACCGGTATTAACAAATCTAAGTGATGGCTTTTTAGAAAATGATATTTTGGGTGATAACAGATAGAATGCCATTAAAGCCATTATTACCAATCCTAAAATTACTCCCGATGGTTTGTAGCCATAAAACGGAATACCAAGCAAGGCAACAACAAGTAAGAGTAAAATATAACTTGTGGATGTTTTGCCGGTTTGTGATTTATAAATGCCCCATATAAAAATTACAGTTAATAATATAAGGTATACGGCCAGGCCGGTATGGAAAGGCATACCCAATTTGTTTACGAACAATAACTCAAACCATCCTCCAACTTTTACAATACCCGGAACGATTCCGTAAAGTATAATCACTATCAATAGGGCCGAAATAGTTAGCGCGAGCAAAGATCCTTTCAGAGTAGTTTTGGGATATTTTTTATAATAGAATACCAGAACTATAGCAGGCAAACATAGCAGATTAAGTAGATGAACGCCAACACTTAACCCAATAAGATAGGCTATCAGGATAAGCCAACGGTCGGAGTAGGTTTCGTTCGCCTCATCTTCCCACTTTAATATTAGCCAGAAAACCAATGCGGTAAATAGCGAAGAGTATGCATATACTTCTCCTTCAACCGCGCTGAACCAAAAAGTATCACTGAAAGTGTATGCCAATGCTCCAACAATACCCGATGCTACAATAGTAAGTATTGTTGTTGTCTTAGTTGGTGCGTTGTGTTCGCAAATAATTCTGCGAATAAGATGGGTTATAGAGAGGTATAAGAGCCATATCGTTGCAGCACTCATTAAAGCCGACATGTAATTTATCATTCGTGCCACCAGCGCCGGGTCATTGGTAAATTGTGAGAATACATTTGCAGTGAGCATAAAGAAAGGGGCTCCGGGAGGATGTCCCACTTCAAGCTTATACGATGATACAATAAATTCTCCACAATCCCAGAAACTCGCGGTAGGTTCTACCGTAAGGCAATAAACCACGCTTGCTAGTAAAAAAACAATAAAACCGGTAAGGTTATTTATTTGCTGATAAGTTAAGTTTTTCATCTTTTGGTGCAACTTCAATATTTAGGACGAAAGTAATAATTGCACCTATTAATGGGGCTATTCAGGAACCGACAAATCCCGACAAGCGGGATCTTTGTTTAAGTATAAATCGTTGATAATCAATTGGTAGGTTGATTGACTAATCTGATAGCCCGACAAATGTTTCTTCCTAATTGTCTGTTTATCAGACTTTTTAGTTAAATGCTGCGGAGAATCATATCCAAAGACTGTGGCGACTTGCTGTAATTCATCTTTTCGCTCTTAATTCTTTGCATTCGGCGACTAAGAGTATCGGGTGTCATGTTCATTATTGTACTTATAAGTACGGTCGAGATTCCTTCACGTAATAAAGCACAGATCCGGATATCTATATCCGTTAATTTGTGGTGGGTATTTTTTAACGAAGATACAAACCCGAAGTTTTCTTCAAGCGTATCCAGGTAACTATTCCATTCCTGATCGGTAAGAGTTGGTTTTTCTTTAGAAGTAATTGAGATACTATTAAACTTCTGTATCTTTTTTACTATCTCCGATGAATTATAAACAGATTTCCTCATGGATTTCAATTCGCGCTTCAAATGATTCAGTTCTTTTTTTTGGGTTTCAATGGTTAGCTTGGCAGAAGTTATTGCTTTTTCCTGCTTCTCCAATTTCCGCTTTTCTTTTTGGGAGATTATTTGGTAACGAATGAGGAAAAGTAACAAAATTGTAATAACCAGAACAGGGAGAATAAAAATAATTGGAGATATATTTCTTTCTTCGCGAGCAGCCAACAGATAATTATTGTATGCCTTTTGTTGCATTGCATGAGATTCTTCGTACTTACCCGTCTTCAAGTAGAAGCTGCTGATACGGTTGTATATAGCACCGGTTTGCTTGTAGTTCCGTGTCTTTTCCATGGATGCTGCTGCCAGAAGATAGTTTTCTTCGGCAAGGTCTGTACTTCCCATATCTTCTTTCACTCTTCCCATGTAAAAATAAGATTTGGCCTGCAAAACCGCATCGTTACTATTCTCAAAATGATTAACGGCGATTGAAATAAGTTCATCCGATGTATGTGGCTTATTGGTAAGATCTGCCGCCTGAGTGGTTAGTAAACAGTAGATAGCATATTCTTCTTCCGACATGATTTCGGGAGAAGCTATTGTTTGTAGCAGATACATTGCCGTATCCGGATTTTCTTCCATTAAGGAATCGGCCAGTGCCAACTCTCTTTTTACCGGTCCCGAGGAGTGACAGGCACTCCAAAGCAACAGCAGGAAGAAATATGGCAATATTCGTAGATTGTTTGTACCCATAACATTTAATTGATAGGCAAATATAAGGATAAAAGTTGGAAGCAAGAATCATCCGTCTTGTCTTGAAAGTGCTGTCTTAGACGGCAAGAAT
>DAIMFE010000151.1:0-4958 GCA_036724805.1 Bacteroides sp. | reverse complement strand
AACTTTATGAGAAATCTTTTATTACTAGGATTGGTTACTGTTTTCATTGCTTCTTGCACCACAACGCCGGTTTCTGAGTCTAAACCAAAAGCAAAACACGTTGTTTTGATCGGGCTGGATGGCTGGGGAGCTTATAGTGCGAACAAAGCTAATATGCCTAACGTAAAGAAATTAATGACTGAAGGAAGTTATACATTGAAAAAGCGAAGCGTATTGCCTTCATCGAGTGCTGTTAACTGGGCTTCTATGTTTATGGGCGCTTGCCCCGAATTGCATGGATATACTACATGGGGTTCTAAAACTCCCGAAATTCCTTCAAGGGTTATTTATAAGAATAATATATTTCCTACCGTGTTTCAGTTAATGCGAGACGCCAATCCACAAGCCGAAATCGGATGCCTGTATGAATGGGACGGCATTAAATATCTGGTAGATACTTTATCATTAAATTATCATGCACTTGCTCCTGATTACAATAAAAACCCTACCGCGCTAACTGAAATGTCGGTTAAATACATTAAAGAGAAAAAGCCAAACTTAGTGGCCATTATATACGATAACCCGGATCATGTTGGTCATGGTGATGGACACGATTCTTCCGGATATTACAAGAAACTTACTGAACTGGACGGATATGTTGGCGAGATTATTCAGGCGGTTAGTGATGCGGGAATTATGGAAGAAACAATCTTTATTGTAACCGCCGATCATGGCGGCATTGACAAAGGTCATGGTGGGAAAACCCTTGAAGAGATTGAAACTCCGTTTATTATTGCCGGAAAGAATATTAAGCCGGGCGGAGCGTTTGAAGAGAGCATGATGCAGTTTGATGTAGCTTCAACAGTGGCGAAGATATTTGCCCTTGAACAACCACAGGTATGGATTGGACGTTCGATGGATCAGGTGTTTAATTAAATCATTTCACATCTATCGCTTTCTCAACAAACGCTATTATCTTCTTTGGATTCGGGAAACTATGTGGATGATGCTTAAATCCTTTCTTTACCATAACGGTCAAATCACCGCCGGCTTTCTTCATTTTCTTTTCGAAATCTTGTATGGTACTCAAAGGAACAGCCTCATCCATATCAGCACACAATATAAGTATAGGATAACCACCCGATACTATTTCCGAAACCTTATCGATAGGGCTGTTATTAAAATTCCGTATTGATGCTATATCAGGAAGATTATATGCCTTCAATAAATCTCTTGATAATTCATTCAACTCGCGATCGGCAAAGTAACGACAATCCAGTAAAGGGTTATCAATGTAAACAGCGGCTACTTTGTCGGGATTAGCTGCTGCCCAGTTCAATGCATAAAGAGCACCCCGGCTCATTCCTTCCAGTACTACTTTTTTAGATAATCCACCACCATGCAATAGATTATAAAAAATAGTCCAATTGGTTATGCATTCATCATTACCCATCAAACCGCTTTGATCAAAATAAACCAGATGATATCCTCTTTCCAGTAAAGCTATATCCGTTTGTGCCTCATGCCCCCAGAAACGCGCGCGCCATATCCACGGGTTGCCTTTAGTTGCCATTTTGGGTTTCACTACTTTACACTCTCTACCCTTTAATATAAAAGATGCACATTCGTATCCGGCAAAATTGGTAACAGTATATTTGATTTCTGAAACATTGAGAACATTAAATATATCAAATGACTTGTCGAAAGGTAAAGTAAGCTGTTTGTATAATCTTTCGGCCATTATAGCTGAGCCTTCTACTTCCGGATGAATTTTATCGGGAATTAATTCCGGGCGATCTATCAATAGCTGGTACATATCCAACAACTCTACCTTTTCTTCATAAGCGGCTTTTTGCAGACGGGGAACTATTTCTTTTCTACAGATGGGATCGTAAATACCATTTTCATCTGTTACGAAAAAGGGTGTGGGAAGCATAACAATAACACGGGGGTTTGAAGGTAGATTCTTAAAGGAGTGAATCATTTCTCGTGTATTTTCTTCAAGTTCAGCATAATAAGGTCTATTCCGGGCTTTAGCATCATTTCCTCCAAGATCAATAAAAACAATATCAGGGTTGCTTTGAAGGGCTTTTTGGTATGCTTCGGTTTTTATATAGGGATGATCTCCATTGCTTAACATGGTGCTACCTCCCACTCCATAGTTCTCTACTATGTAGTCTTTTCCTAAGAGAGTTTGCAGCTGCCCGGGGAAAGAATATAATCGGGGATTCTCAATACGGGCTCCTTCGGTTATGCTTGCGCCTATGCAGATAATCTTTGTTTTGGGAGTTGGCTGCCAGGCAGCCAGGATTATCAATAGGAGAAAAGAACAGATTGAAAGTAGTGCTTTGTTTTTCATAATGGATTTTTATTCAGCATCCATTTACCTCGCGGGCATCTTGAACGCTAACGGTTTCTTTCTCTTCAACATTTTAGCGGCTTCTCCGGTAAGCCAAAGATAATGATCAGACGGCTGACCATCGTTATCTACAAATTTAGCGATTTTACTAACGGGTGGATTATCACTTACTTTAAAGATCGCTGTTCCTTCGTTTACTTCATCAAACATAGCTACATAGATCATAGTTGCACCCGCGTTGATAGCCGTAGAAAGTTGTTGCCAGTAGAAACGCCCGCCCTGACGAGGAATTGAGCCAATGGGTTTAATATCATCGGGAAATTCAAAACGACTAAGGTTATGCCAGCTAAAGCCGGGGGTTGCGCATGGAACGTAATCTATCCCGACTTGCTTACACCAATTAATATCACCTAATATTATATCCCGATATCTATCCATATCGTTATGTAACAAAGGTGTAAAACGTTGAACCATCCAAGGAAGAACGATATCAGAAGCTTTTATTATCTCGTGCAAGTATGGATCGGGCAAACAATCCGCGCTCAGGTCGCGCCAGAAAGTAGGTACGCCAACCATTATAGAACAACCGCCGTAAACAGGATCATTCTTTAGAAAATCCATGAAACGCTCTATTCCTATATTACGGATATTATAAGGACGATCGGGGAAACCTATTCCCCAGATGGCCACTAATGGCTTTCCGTTATGGTGGAGATAAGTTTTTGCTCCTTTCTGATTCGTTACTTTTAAAGAATCAACTAGATATTTCCAGTCTTCAATAAGGCGCGAACAATCTTCACCCTTGCCTTTCAATCCGGAAAGGTCGTACATTACGGCAACGGCTCTTTCATATTTCGAAGCTGCTTCGAAGGCATTTTTTAAAACTACATTTCTTTCATTTCCCGGACGCGCAGCACCAAAGAAGCGTTGCATAAAAACGCCATCGAGGCCGTATTCTTTCATCCAGCGGAAATGAGTATCGATGGTGCTTTTATCTCTGGAACTAAAAAAACGGGCTGTAGAGCCATCGGAAAGTTTTAAACCCGTAGGATAAGTAACATCATATTCACTTACATCGGGCCACATATCAATACGGATGTTGTTTTCATCGGGGTACATAACACCGTTTTTGGGTGCCCCAAACCAACCTTGGTAACCGGCCATAATAAGACCTTTATAGGTTGGATACTTCGTTACAGGTGAGTGTTTTAGTTGTGCGGTTAGTGTTACTGTACAAAGCAGTAAAGAAAGGAAAAGAAATTTTCTCATGATTTTGTGTTTATTCGTCTATCGTATTGGTTGCTTACTCGTTAAGGGTATTTCTTTTCTAAGCATTTTCCCGGCCTGCCCCACTAACCACAAATAGTGATCGGACTGTAGTTCGGCATCAATAGGTACAAACACACTCTTACCTACCGGAACCTTTTTAGCACATTTAAAGATGGCAGTACCTTCGTCAATCTCATCGAACATAGCAACATAAATCATTTCCGCGCCAGAGTTTAATGCTCCATGAAGTTGTTTCCAAAGGAAGTTTCCTTTATTGCGGTCTATCTGAGTAGTGTTCATACCTTTCATGTTCCTCCAGGTAAAACCGGGGAAAGCAAGCGGAGCATAATCTACTTTATTGGTCTTAGCCCATTTAATATCTTCCTGAAGTGATTTATTGTAGCGGTCGTAGCTATTTTCATTATACCTGCCTACAAACCAGGGCATGATAATATCGCACTTCTTTATCAGTTCATGTAGTTTTGGATCCGATTCGGTATCGCCACTAAGTGTTCTCCAATGGGTGGGTACTCCAAGCATTACACTGTAGCCACGCTCTTTCAATCCATTTATCATAATCTCAGCCTCCTTCAATCCGTATTGGCGCTTATCGTTAAAGCCAACACCCCATATAACTACCAGGGGTTTACCATTATGATATAAATAAGAAGGATTTTTAGCGTGGTCTTTTAACGAATGGTTTTTACTTACTTCATCAATATCACCTAATACCACTTGTTCATCACCCGGGCGCATACCACTTAAGTCGTACATTACACAGATGGCGCGTTCGTACTGATTAGCGGCTTTCATTGCCGATGAAAGAACTTTATTAAAGTGATTCTTTCCACTGGGGTTTTTAATTTCCCCCACAAAACGTTGCATAAAAACACCGTCTAAGCCGTACTCTTTCATCCAGCGGAAGTGTGTATTTACCGTAGATTCATCATGAGAACTAAATGTAAAAGCCGGACTGCCATCGGCAAATTTGAATTCCGTTTGATAGGTTTTCTCGTATTCCGATACATCCGGCCACATGTCAACGCTACATGATCCGTCTTTAAAACCGTTACGGCTTTTGTAATGGTACCACCCTCTGTTGGCACCGTCATCAGGGGCGTTAAACCACCCCTGATAACCTGCCATAACCAGACCTTTGTATGAATCATACTGTTTTCGGCCTGATTGGGCCATAACACCTACTGAAAACAATAAAAAACCAATGAGTGAAAAATGTTTAATGATTCTAATCATTTTACCTTATTTTTAATTTTTATTCTTGACCGACTGTAAACAAAGGCAAAGAAAAGCCCAAGCGGTTAATAAGACTGCTAAAAAATGATTAATTAAA
>DAIMFE010000150.1:0-5033 GCA_036724805.1 Bacteroides sp. | reverse complement strand
AATTATCATAATAGTTAACCGATAGCAGTTGCATACCCGAAAGATTAACTCCGGCATACCCCTTGTAATTGTTTGTTACTCCGGTATAAGTTGCAGTATAAAGGGTGAAAGGCTGATTATTAATATTGAATGAATTGGTGCAAAGCCCTGTTAATACTGTTCTTCCCAGTGCATCCGGAATACTGAATGCCCATTTGGCTTCTTTACGCTGAATACTATCCTGGCTAAATACCAAACGATCTGCCTTATCATAGATATAATAAATCCATCCGGCTCCCGGTATCCTTTTTGCAATACATCGGTTGCGTTTATCATACTTATATAAATAAGCATAATTTTTTAGATTAAGATGGTGTTCGCTTTGTATACCTGTAGGAAATCCATCGACAGCTAATGGAGGCAAAACAACTTTAAGATTTCCCGCCCCATCATATATGTAATATGTATCATTTGGCGTTTTTTCGTTCATTTGGCGTATAAGTATTACTTGCCCCTGATTGTTCTTAAATTCGAAAGAAATATTTCCATCTTCATCGGTAGAGCGGGTAACAAATAAGCTACCTTGGGTATAATTACCTATTTTAGTTATAACTATTGGTTCGGCTCCAATAGTATTTGATGCATTGTAATGAATACAACTCAAGGTGTCGTTGTCCACGCGGTTAAGCATATGTGTATAACTAAGCTTCTTTTTATTGTTGTGCCACAATTGTCCGGGTGTATATTGCCCGATTACTCTTGTTTGTGGTGTGGGCTCATAAATAATTCTCTTGTAAGGTTTAGTATCATTGTTATTTAAAGACTTAGCCGCATTTATTACCGTATTTAACGAAACATAGGCTCCATTATTACCTGCTGCACTTATTCCCGGAAGCCATTTTTTCTCCTCGCGTCCATAATTGTCATATTCAGTTATGCTGATTATATCTTTTCCCTGTGCCGACTGGCCTCGTTGAATGGTTTCTACCGGGCGACTTAGGCCATCGAAATACTGTATATCAATAATGGCATCATTGGCTTGTGTACTTTGAGCATTATTTACGTACAATGTATTATTTCTGTAGTCAATCTGGCTGAATGGTTTGCCCGGCTTAACCGAAGTAATATAATTTACCCCATTTGATGTTAATACCGGATATGTAGGGGTAGCACTTTCGGGTTGCTCAGGATACTCTGAAGTTGCAAAAGGAGGATTAGGATTCATCAAAAAGTTTGGTTCATTGGTTACAATAACAAAATTTACTGCCCGGTGTATATTGGCACTATTATTTCCTTTCACTCTTACCTGAAATGCATAATCGTTATTCTGAACATTACGGATGATGCCTCCTCTCATTAATTTCCCATTATACCGGAAAGATTCTATCTGATCTTGTAGTGGAAGATCATCGGGTATCTTAATATGCCACTCAGGATTTCCCCAGTAGAAGTAGAATTTTGTGCCAAATATCCCGTATGTTGTTCCTTCGGTGGTTTCGGCATCGAAAAGTAACATTACATCTCTGGGCGAATCATAAAGGGGTGGAGTTTGTAAATATACCATTGCCATGTCGCCCTGTCCACCATCTTTTGGATTGTTAGCTATGTCATTGCTGTTTATCAGGCAATACATCCGTCCTTCATATCGATCTTTATCATATGTATTCAGGTGCCAGGTCATTTTGGGTGGGGTGTAACCAAGATCACCATATATGTTTTGTCCTTTTGCTTGTAGAACACAAAAAACAAAAATTGCTAGTAATATAATTTTATGCTTCATAATAGTTAATTTATCTGTGTTATTGATTGCGATAGTAATAATTAAAATATTCCAATATCTGTTTACCATTCGAGTTGAGATAGGTTTCTTTTAATCTTCCTGCATCATCGTAATTGTAGTAGGTGGAAACACCGCGCCTATCATACATTTCTGTTATGCCGGTTAATGGCTTATAGACATACACTGTAGCGTGACAACCGGAGATGTTTCGTAAAGAGCGGAGCTTGCTCCATTCGGTAGAAGTGGGTTCTTTTCTTTTGGTTAGATTAGCTAAAGCTATTTCTCCACCCAATGTAGAAACCAGTTGAGACCAAGTGACATTTGTAGCTTCCGCAATCTGGTATTTTCCTTGATATCCCCATACAAAATAGAAGTCTATGCCATCTTTTACAATATGCATGGGGTTACCATATGCATCATATTTTTGTACATTCATCCGTTCTTCAAGGTTAATTATACTCGGATCCATGGTGTATTCTGCTTTAAAACTTTTAGGAAGAGCAACCTGGCTGGTAGCATCCACCGCATACTCAACTCTTTTTACTTGTGTCCGGGTATCATCAGATCGTTTTATTTTTTGTTCCATAAGGATATTTAACCGGTTGTCTAACACTAAATTAGAATATCCGCCGTAATCTTGTGTGTACTTATTTTGTATGGTTGTCTTGGTATTATTGCTGTTGTTTTCTTCTATCCTGGTTACATACAGATGGTTTTGATTGTCGTAATAATATTTACGAGATTGGGTAACGGTTTTTACTGCACCGGTATAGGTTTCAGTTTTTTCGCTATCTAATAATTTGGTACCTAAATCACGAAAGCGGGTTTCACTATGAAATCCTCTGTATTTCTCAACAAGGTCTTCTATTCGTCTCTCATCTTCCAAATATAGAACGTCTAACCGGCGATAAGTTTTACTATAAAGAAGTGTGTTTTGCTTATGCATTTTATATGTATAAGTGGTAACTTGTGTTGGTTGATATAAATTTTTATCCTGTTGATAATCATATTCTGTTTTCTTCAATAAGTTTCCATTATTCCAATCAAACCTATCGAATACCAAGGAGGTTCCTGCCACATGACTTAAATCGGTCATAGGCAAATCATACTCATAGCAGATTTTCCCCAAAGGCAGATTTTGTTGGGATGCATCTATGCGTTTTTCTGTAACATGTGTATAATAGGCTGGTGATCCTCCATCATGTATAGCATTCGGGAAAGGAGTAGAGCAATAGATTCGTACCCGCACCGGATATACTGTCTTATCTGCATAATTCGAAAAATAGCATCTGAATTTATCTAAGCGGTAATTATCCAAAGTAATGTTGTATCTTTCTTGACCTGTACCATCTTCATTTACACCATAGGTAAATAACCGTGTGAGGGTACGTCCGCTCACAGGATCAAACTCTGTTATCTTGTTTATACGTACTCCACCTATAGATTTTACAGGATCTTGTGGCATGTTAGGATGTCGGTGTTTATTCCCTTCGTAATGAAGCGTGGTTTTACGTCCTGTGGGATAGGTAACACTTTTAAGCATTCCTGTTATTGTGTAGTATTCGGAAGGTTCCTTGTTTATTAAACCTATACTCATGCGATAAGGATAGCTCAATGAACTAGATGGGTAGCACTGCCCAGTGATTTCCTGATGAGGTACTCCTGTTTCGCTTTGGCTGGTTAGGCTTCCGTTAGTGTATCCCCAATGGTCAAAAGCTTTATTTATAACCGGTGTTACCGAATCTGGATTGTAATAATCAAAAGTATATTTTTCAACGATCTTTCCGGTAGCATCGAAAATTTCAATCTTATCCAGTTTTCTTTTGTAAAAAGTAGCGGGGCCGTAAGTGCTTGTATAAAAATGGATGGTGCGTATTATTTTATTGGATACTTTATCACGTATTGCCATTTTCTCTATTTCGTATATTCCTATGCCAGTACGTTTAGTAAGTTCTATCTTTACCGAACGGCTTTCTATTGTTTCCAGACCTTTATCTGCAAGTTTACAATTACTGCCTCCACCCGAATAAGATTGTGTGATACTGGATTTATCTCCTTTTTTACCAACATACCGGATATCGGATACTTGATTATCCCGTTCTAGTTTAACCCGGTGAGTATCCCTAACGCCTTGAGTATTATAAGTAATACATGGCCAACTACCATTTGCACCACAATAATCGGGGGCTGTTAACCGGGGAAATTCTATAGCTTCTTCAATAGCAATAAAATCGGTTTCATTCCAAGTAACAGCTATATTATTGTATGAACTGGAATATTTAAAACTAACTGTATCTTTTTTAGTAGGCGAGATTATTTCTGTTGCTCTCCAATGGCTGTCTACTCCACCCGACAAGCCAACAGCATGTTGTGATGAGTCTAAAGATTTGCCAAAGCGATAGAAATATCCTCCATCATCTGTAATCTCGAAATTCTGAAAGGAGTAATTTTGCCGGTATGGATTTATTTTTATTGGTTCAAATGGCACTGTTAATATTTCTACATGGGAGGTTGGCTTTTCTAATGTGCCGCCTCTCTTAAAGTAGAATTTACCTGATTTATTTAATAATTTGTAATAGAATACATCAGGGTCTTCATCTTTGCCACTTCCACCATCGGCCAGCATTTCAAGATCTTTATAGGTGTAAGGATAGGGATTGTTTAATCTTCCTGTACTGGTTAGATAACCGTATTCATCGGGTACACCATTGACTTTGCGGGATACTGATGGTTCCAGATTTAATGACCAATCCATACCAATTCGTCCGCTAATTTCGCGCGCTTTATGTCCTGATGAGTGGTATGTGGCTGTAATAGGTATTGTTATATCGCCTTCTTTAAGTTCATAAAGAGGAATTTCTACACTGACCAACCCATAGCATAGCTTTACAGGATGATCGATGAACTTCATCATGGTTGCTACTTCGGGAGTTGCTGGTTGTGGAAACTGAATATCGGGTTTTTCTTGTCCGTTTACAAAAAACATATTGGCTAAAAGAATGGACAGCACAAAAAGTATACGATATTGCGTTGTTGTTTTCATAATTTTCATAATGTTTTGTAACAATGTGCTGCCGCGAAGTTTCCTCTACGGCGAATATCATTGTCTGGTTATTTTATTTTATAAATTCAAAATATCCATTAGAATTATTTGGTTATTTGGTTATTTGAAGCAAAAGTTATTAAACTACATGGATAAGAATGCCGCATTCAAACAACCCCCTTCACCTCAAAATGCGAATAATCCCTCATTTTCCAATTCCCTCCCCAAACA
>DAIMFE010000149.1:0-5081 GCA_036724805.1 Bacteroides sp. | reverse complement strand
TCCAGTCGCTTCCGTCTTTACTTACGTAGATGCTTAGGTTCTGTCCCTGATTATACAATTTGACGAAGAAGCGTTTGCCGAACTTGTTGGGTACTTCGACTTTCTCTTCCGCATTTTTGTAAACGGTAAACTTCCTGCCGTCGGAAACTACTCCTGCAAAGGCTTTCTCGCGGTAGTAGAGCAGAAGTCCGGCTGTGTTGTTCCGGCCTACGTTTACTTCGACCTGAGCAATATAATTCTTGTGGGTCGGCGTAACCAGCATCAACCGTCCGTCTCGGGGGCTTGTACCCTTGCCTTCAACAGTGAGAGTACGGTCTTTTATCTCGATATATTTCGTGGCGTTCTCGTTCCAGAACGTCCATTGAAGTCCTAATTTTTCACTACTGTAATCATCGGAAAGTGTCAACCCATTTTGGACTTTACGTTTAGGAAGATTGGGTATAGTGGTCGTATATTCAGACCGGTACCAACCATCGGAAGTCCACATTATCGGTTCGATTAAGGTTTGGCGACCTAAAGTGTGATAACCGTTTGCATAAGCATGGTAAATAATCCACCAATTACCGTCTGCATCATCAATTATTGTACCGTGTCCCTTCGACCACCAGTTATCTTCTCGCTTATAGGTGTGAACAATAGGATTGTAAGGCGAGTTTTCCCATGGGCCATGTATGCTTTTTGAGCGGGCGGCAACAACCATGTGACTGGTTGGAGGGCCAGCAGTGCCTCCTTGTGCAGAGGTCATATAATAATAGCCGTTGTGATAATTCAATTTAGAAGACTCCAGACACATACACTCGGTTTCCCAGTTTTTCGGGTATTCCCATCCGTCATATACCTTTCCGGGTTCTCCAACTGTTGAAAGTCCATCATCAGCAAGTTCAACCATATATCCATCAGATAGGAAAAGATAGCGTTTACCGTCTTCACCTACTACATGGCCGGGGTCTATTCCTTTTACATTTAGATTGACCGGTTTACTCCATGGGCCTTTAATATTATCGGCATAAGATACCCAGTTAGTGCCATGGGTAGGATAATAGATATAAAACCGCCCTTTATGTTTAACCAGATCGGGAGCCATAGCAGAGCCGGTAAATTCGGGTATGGCACGGCATAATGGTTGCCAATTATGTAAATCTTTCGAATGCCAGATAAGGAAGCCCGGTGCGTATACAAAAGGTGAATGAGTCATATAGAAATCATTCCCATCACGCAGGATGGTTGGATCGGGATAATCACCGGACAGTATTGCTTTTGGGTATTCCTGAGCGTAGGACAAGAACAGAGTAAGGGCAAATATGGTACAGAGAATTAATCTTTTCATGGTTCAATATGATATATTTCGTTTTTCAAGTCAGTGACTATTTTATGAACTTATATAATCCCGAAGCATGTGGCCTGATAGTCTGGGTGAAAGTATCCGATGTTATAGCTATTTCTTCTCCCGTCCACATATTGACAGTCTTATAATTACCATTCAATCCAAGTTGATTTATATTTACCGAAATATCCTGTGTTTTTTCATTATCAATATTAATAAAGGCCAGATATACTTCGCCTGAATTTGGATTACGGGATGTAATGCTCACCCGGTTATCTTTGCGGAATAACTGTTGCACCTCGGTTGCTTCACGATGCATCTTCAAGACATCCTTGTTGTTTAGCATGGCGATGGTAGATTCATCTGTTCTTGGCAAGTCTCCGCCAAACATCAGCGGAGAACGCAACATGGTGAAGAAAGTAAATAGCGTATATTGTTCGTCTTCGGTAAAATTCGTTTTCCGGGGTTTCGGACCGCTTCTTTCGCCACGTACGGTTAGGGTTCCCAATGGAATCATATCGCAGTCGGGCCATGTGCCTTCTTTGATATGCGGATACCAACGTTGTGCCACATCAATTAAATGGGCCAGATGATCCCAACGATCCCACATATCGTCTACCATACGCCACATGTTGGCATGTTCCGCAACGTGTGCGGCTTCTTCAACCGGCATTTCTCCGGGAGAAAGGCTCAATACCATCGGACGTCCGCATTGGTCGATCGCATTACGAATCAGTTCTACTTCGGCTTTGTGGTAGGGACGAGAAATGTCATCGACTTTCACAAAATCGACACCCCATTCAGCATACATATCGAATATGGAATTGTAATATTCCTGTGCACCGGGACGATCTGCTACAATTGTATAGTTGTCTTTTAACCATTTGCATTGCATTTCAGTAGAATAAATCTGGTCGGCAGTAACGCCATTGGCTCCTAATATCGGAAGTTTTCTTTCTACCGCCAGTTTCGGAATTCCACGCATTATATGAATACCGAACTTCAACCCTTTATTATGGATATATTCTCCCAGTTCTTTGAAACTGCCGTTTATAGCCGATGGAAAACGGTTGGGTGCAGGAAGATATCGTCCCCACTCATCTATGTGGTAAATGGGGTCCTTTTGGTTATAGGCACGGCTCACGTCATTTTCCACAAACCAACGGATATCCACTACAATATATTCCCAGCCATAGGGTTTCAACTTTTCCGCCATAAAATCAGTGTTGGCTTTTACTTCATCTTCGCGTACTGTGGGCCCATAACAATCCCAACTGTTCCAACCCATTGGAGGCGTTTGCACCCATTGTTTGAACTCGTTTTTTGCGAAATTTTTTGGCTTGTTAACGCTGTTACAGGATACTAAAACCGAAATAATTGTGATACTTAAAAGTAAGTCTTTCATAGTAAAGGCTTCTTTAAAATTTTATTATTGTTTGTTTACCATTATAGCTCACGGTTTTATCAATCTTCATCGGTGAATCACCAATTCCTGAGTTCTGATTCACTAAAACCACTTTAAATTTACGGTTTTTCAACATACCGGGAAACTCACCTTCCCGTTTATCAATGGTCAGGCGACGGTTTTCATCGTCCCAATTGAATTTTATTGTCGAATAAACACCGGTTTCATAGTTGTAATTATCCAACTCATCTTCATAAAGTGTAAACGTTCCATTCATGCCGGGATAAATACGTATTTCCAGATTATTCCAATTCTTTTCATTAGAATATTGTACCTCTGGGCCAAATGGCATAATACTACCGGCTTTTACATATAAAGGCAAAACGTCTTTGGACACTGTACGATTGATAGTTTGACTTCCGCTTTTCTTCTCGTTTGTCCAAAAATCCCACCAATCGGTACCTTCGGGCAAATATACCGGCCACTCGCTTACCGAGGGTTCGGTTACGGGAACGACCAAGATGGAACGTCCGAAAAGATACTGATTTCCCAGATCAAATGTCTTTTTGTCATCCGGGAAGTCCATCACCAATGCGCGCATGAATGTTCCGTCATATTTCGATACGTCCCACGAAGTACTGTAAATATAAGGCAACAGGCGATAACGCAGTTTAATCATTTTTTCAATGGCATCGAAACACCAAGTGCCTCGCTCCCCGAAGTTCCATATCTCGCGTGGAATGCGCTTACCATGCGAACGCATCATCGGACTGAAAGCGCCCAGTTGTGTCCAGCGGACAAACAGTTCCTGGAAACGTGGATCTCTGGCTCCTTCTATTCCTACGGCGCGATAACCATGTCCGGTATACCCTCCTATATCACTGTTCCAGTTCGGAATACCCATCATTGTGAAATTCAGTGCTGCCGGAATTTGTTTGCCAAGCATCTCCCAAGTAGAATGTACATCACCGCTCCAGGTGTTGGAGCCAAAACGTTGCTGTCCGATAAAGCCTGAACGGGTGAGAATGACTACCCTTTTATCTCGTGTCAATGCCTTTTGATTCTCCGCAATTCCTTTGTTGTGGACGAAAGAATAGAGATTTTTAACACTTCGATACGAGCCTTGGTAAGTAGGCAGATTGAAGTCATTGTCTTTATTATGCCATACGGAAGGGATTAGATGATCGGGTTCCGTTGAGTCGAGCCACCAGCCGTCGTTGTCAATGTAACTGAAGAGACCACGATTCATATACTTCCAATAAATGTCACGTGCCTCGGGATTATAAGCATCGTAAGGTTTTGCACCACTGTTAGGAGGCCATGTCGTGAAATCGAGCAACATCTTTTTCTCATTAAATTCTTTATATTGAGGTGTTTTTGGACCGAAGCCGGGCCAGCTTACAATAAGAAGTCTCCCATTCATCTTGTGAATATCTTCTACCCATTTTTTGGGATTTGGGAAACGTTCGGCATCAAAGGCTTGGGCATTCCAAGCACTATCAGTCTTATTGTACTGGGGCCAGTATTGCCAATCCTGAATAACGACGTCAATAGGTACACCTAACTCGCGGTGCTTTTGGAGGATACTCAGATGTTCGTCCTGTGTATGATACCGATCTTTGCTTTGGAAAAAGCCATACGCCCACAAAGGTAGCATGGGGGCTTTCCCTGTCAGTTCACGTACTTCTGATATTACACCATCAGGGGTTTTACCAAACATAAAGTAATAATCGGCACAATGTCCCAAACTGGAAAAGGACAGTTCCTGCGGAGCGTCTGCAAATTCGGATATGGAATAATTATCCCAGTAGACGGCATATCCTTTTGTCGGGGACATGAAGTAAGGTGAATAAGTCAGTGTGTTTTCGTTCCGCATCTGGTGTATAGAGTTGCGGCGATTAAGTTTTCCATCCCACACCTGACCTATTCCGTAGATAGGTTCATCTTCTTCTAAAAGAAAAGCGTTTCTTATCTGGAAAGCAGGTGTTCCGGCATCATTTTTATGGGCAAAAGAGGTTCCATAGTCTTTGTCTTTCAGTAACAGATTTCCGTTGGTATCGTAGAAATAAACTCCTCCTGTTTGTGGATTAAACTCTACATGCAATTCAGAGGATTTCATCAATATATTATCGCCTTTGCTCGTATATTGCAGAGAGACATGTTCCGGGGTTTTAACGACTACCTGACTTTCCTTTTCGTAAAGTTTATCTTTGGGTGTTTTGTAAATTCTGACAATTGACGGAGAATAAAATTCCAACTTAATATTTATATCTTGTGTCATTGACTCTCCTCCTTGTGGCGTTCTTTGGTAACTTTGCGCCTGAGACGACAGTAAAGAGCAAAATAAAACCG
>DAIMFE010000148.1:0-5146 GCA_036724805.1 Bacteroides sp. | reverse complement strand
TAAAATGATTAAAAAAATAATTATCGGACTTTGGATACTTTTTGCTCTTATTATAATAGCATGTATCGGAGTTTTTGCTGCTATCGCATCAGGTAGAATAGGCTATATGCCCCCTGTAGAAGAATTGGAAAACCCCAACTATAAATTTGCAACAGAAATATTTTCATCCGATGGTGCCTTGCTGGGTACCTGGTCGCTAAGTAAAGAGAACCGTGTTTATACCGGATACGATGAATTATCTGCGGATTTGATTAAAGCGTTAATAGCTACGGAAGATATACGTTTTTCCAAACACTCGGGTATTGATGCGAAAGGATTGGCACGTGCGGTTATTAAACGTGGAATTCTGATGCAGAAGACTGCCGGAGGGGGTAGTACGATTACTCAACAGCTTTCTAAGCAACTTTATTCTCCTAAAGCAGATGATTTTATGGAACGTGTTCTGCAAAAACCGATCGAATGGGTTATTGCCGTGAAGTTGGAGAAGTATTATACAAAAGAGGAAATATTAACGCTGTATTTAAATAAATTTGATTTCCTGAATAATGCCGTTGGAATTAAAACCGCTGCATTTACTTATTTCAGTACCGATCCTAAAAATCTTAAAATTGAAGAGGCGGCAACATTGGTAGGTATGTGCCAGAATCCTTCTTATTTCAATCCCCTTCGTTTTCCCGAACGTACCAAATGGAGAAGAAATGTTGTTCTGAAACAAATGGAGAAGGCCGGTTATATTACAGAGCAACAATGTATTGCTTTGCAGGCATTGCCGTTAACGTTAAAATATAACCGTGTGGACCATAAAGAAGGATCAGCTACTTATTTGCGTGAATACCTGCGTGGGGCTTTAATGGCAAAGAAACCCGTAAGAGGAAACTATAAAGCCTGGCAAAAACAAAAATTCTATGAAGATTCTGTAGCTTGGGAAACAGATCCGCTTTACGGTTGGTGTACCAAAAATAAGAAAAGAGACGGTACGAGTTACAGTGTATATACCGATGGACTTAAAATCTTCACTACACTCGATTCTCGTATGCAACAATATGCCGAAGAAGCTGTGGCAGAACATTTAGGAGAATTTCTGCAACCACGTTTCTTTGCCGAGAAAAAAGGAAGAAGCAATGGGCCTTATACCCAAAAATTGAAGGCCGCTGAAGTAGAATCCATACTACAGAGATCATATAAGCAAAGTGACCGATATCGTGCAATGAAGGAGGCCGGAGCCTCGGAAGCCGAGATAAAAAAAGCATTTGATACTCCGGAACCTATGTCGGTATTTACATGGAATGGAAATAAGGATACCATAATGACGCCTATGGATTCACTCATCTATTACAAACATTTCCTGCGTACAGGATTTATGTCGATGAATCCGGTAAATGGCCATGTGAAAGCTTATGTGGGCGGACCAAATTATAACTATTTCCAATACGATATGGCAATGGTGGGCCGTAGACAGGTAGGTTCTACCATAAAACCGTTTTTATATACACTCGCAATGGAGAATGGATTTACTCCTTGTGATGTTGCCCGACATGTGGAAATAACTCTTTTCACAGAAGCCGGAGAACCCTGGACGCCCCGAAATAGTATAAGGGATCGATACGGGGAGATGGTTACCCTAAAATGGGCGTTATCTCGTTCCAGTAACTGGATTTCTGCTTATTTAATAAGTAAATTGAATCCTCATGAGTTAGTAAGACTTATTCATAACTTTGGTGTATTAAATCAGGAAATAGATCCTGTGTATTCCTTAAGTCTTGGCCCATGCGAAATATCTGTAGGCGAAATGGTGAGTGCCTATACGGCTTTCGTAAATAAAGGAATTCGTATAGCACCTTTATTTGTTGAGCGTATAGAAGATAACGATGGAAATGTTTTGGCAACTTTTACTCCTCGCATGAAAGAAGTAATAAGCATGTCGAGTGCTTATAAAATGTTGGATATGTTGCGTGCAGTTGTAAACGAAGGAACAGGTAACAGAGCAAAGAGAAATTATGCAATAAAGACTGAAGTAGGAGGCAAAACAGGAACTACCAACGATAATTCGGATGGCTGGTTTATCGGATTTACGCCTTCATTGGTTTCAGGAGTCTGGGTAGGTGGTGAAGAACGTGATATACACTTCGACAGGATGCGCGAAGGTCAGGGAGCCGCAATGGCGCTTCCAATATGGGGACTTTATATGCAAAAAGTACTTGCCGATAAGGCGCTTGGATATGATCCGGAAGAAAAATTTGCATTCCCAAAAGACTTTTCTCCGTGTAGCGGCACATCCAATTCACCGGTAATGAATGACTTTGAACCGGAAGGTCTTGACGATTTGTTTAATCAATAATAATCCCGATCTCATACCAACAAGGTGTACAGCACAAAATGATACTCGACCGTAAAAAATCCCCAGCAATATTTCCATTGGATAATATCAATATAATGTATCCCGGAAAGACCAGTATGCCCAATGGAATACCTTTGTATATAATAAATTCCGGACAACAAGATGTGGTTCGTGTAGATATTGTGTTTAGGGGAGGAAGCTGGCAGCAAACCTATAAATTACAAGCGCTTTTTACTAATAGAATGCTTCGGGAAGGAACTTCCCGATTTTCATCAATTGAGATTGCCGAGAAACTGGATTACTATGGAGCGTGGCTGGAATTATCCAGCTCGGTGGAGCATGCTTATATTACATTATACTCACTTTCTAAGTATCTTCCCCAAACATTAGAAATAGTTGAATCCATTGTAAAAGAACCACTCTTTCCTGAGAAAGAGCTTTCTACACTATTGAAAACCAATTTGCAGCAACACTTAATTAATTTATCGCGGGTAGATTTTATTGCACATAGAAGCTTATTGTCTTCTTTGTTTGGTAATCAGAATCCTAGCGGTTGGTTGGTGTATGAGGAAGATTATGCAAAGATCAACGGAGATGTATTACGGCAATTTTACAACACTTTCTACAATAGCAATAACTGCTCAATTTATTTATCCGGAAAGATAGATCAGGCAGTGGTTAATTACATAGAAGGTTCTTTTGGATGTGAAAAATTCGGAGGAAGTAATCATCAGTTTGCAACTGTAGATCATCCTTTTCACACTACTCCATCCAAAAGAATATTTACCGAATATAAAGACGCCCTGCAAAGCTCTGTTAAACTCGGTAATTTAACAATAAACCGTACCCATCCGGATTATTTAAAATTGCGGGTATTAATAACATTATTCGGCGGATATTTTGGTAGCAGACTAATGTCGAATATAAGAGAAGATAAAGGATACACTTATGGAATTTCTGCCGGGTTATTCTTTTATCCTAATACCGGTTTACTGGTGATAAGTACAGAAACAGCAAATAAATACGTTAATACTTTAATAAACGAAATATATCATGAAATAAACTTATTACAGAATGAAGAAGTAACAGAGAGTGAATTATCATTAGTTAAGAATTATATGCTCGGAGAAACCTCACGAAGTTATGAGTCTCCTTTTTCTCTTGCTGATGCGTGGATTTTTATTCACACATCCGGATTGGGAGACGATTTTTTTGATAATTCTTTAACTGCAATAAAAGAAACCAGCACAAAAGATTTACTTGAATTAGCGAATAAATATTTAAATAAGGAAATTCTAAAAGAAGTTATTGTAGGAGAAAACATCTTTTAAATAGCTGTAAATACCAACACTTTTGAGGAAATAATTATAACTTTGTAATTAACAAAATGAAATAACTCTTTTAGAGTTGAAAAAAACCGGAATAAGATGAAATACATATATACACTACTAATTTGCATGTTATTTTCACAAACAGGTCTTTATGCACAGAAAAACATAAAGATAGGCACTCACAAATTTAAAGATGGCGCGGTTTACACCGGAGAAATGAAAAGTAGAAAGCCCAATGGTAAAGGGAAAACCACTTTTCAAAATGGTGATACCTATGAGGGAGAATACATTAAGGGTAAACGCGAAGGGTTTGGTGTTCTTATGCTCCCTAATGGTGAAAAATATGAAGGTAAGTGGGTGGAAGACAGAAAGCAAGGTGAAGGTATTTACTATTATCTCAATAATAATAAATACGATGGCTCTTGGTTTGAAGATGTTGCACAAGGCGAGGGTACTATGTATTATCATACAGGCGATGTTTATAAAGGTTCGTGGAACAAAGGAAAACGCGAAGGAGTTGGAACTTATACATGGCGTAATGGTACCAAATATGTTGGCGAATGGAAAGATGATCTCAAGAATGGGAAAGGCGTATATACCTGGAATGAAGGCTCAAAATATGAAGGTCAGTATAAGAACGATGTAAATAATGGTAAAGGTACTTTCTACTATGTTAATGGTGATAAGTATATAGGCGATTGGTTAAATGGGGTGCAACACGGTAAAGGTATTTATTATTTCAGTGATGGCGATCGTTATGAAGGGACCTATGTAGACGGACAACGTACAGGCCCCGGGATTTATATTTCTGCTAATGGCAATAAATATGTAGGCGAGTTCAAAGATGGAATGCAACATGGTCAAGGTACATTTACCTGGGCTAACGGTGCCGAATATACGGGAGACTGGGTTGAAGACCAACCAAATGGTCGCGGTAGATACCGTTGGAGTAATGGAGATGAATACGAAGGACAATGGAAAAACGGTCAGCAGGATGGCGAAGGAACCTGGACATTTAAAGACGGAAGCAAATATAGAGGAGGCTTTGTTAATGGTTTAAAAGATGGAAAGGGTGTAGAAATCGATACAAGAGGAATTCGTTTCGAAGGCACCTTTAAACAAGGAATTAAAGATGGCCCGTTTGTGGAAACTGATAGCAGCGGTAAAGAAATTCGTAGAGGAACGTATAAGCAGGGGAGGATTTCGAGGTGAGGCTTGTCTCGGCTGGGCGTTTCCTGTTAGGTTACGTTAGTGACTTCACCTTGCACCCATTATTCCATTATCATCAAATCATGGTCATTTTTTTGATATAGGTCATATCAGGGGCTGCCAACATTTAATTATTTAATAATTAACAATATTTTCTTTTAAAACGATAGAACCAAGTGCTTTATGCTTTATTCTGCGAGTGCAAATATATATTAGAGTTAATGTAAATTAGATTTTTTATATTTCGTGTACGTGCGTACCTTTGTGC
>DAIMFE010000147.1:0-5156 GCA_036724805.1 Bacteroides sp. | reverse complement strand
AAATGCAACGCGCTAATTCGAAAATGCAACGTTGTACCAGCAAAACACCTACGTTGTATTGGTATGCTCTAAACACATGAAAAGTAAATCTGTACAGGAGGATAAGTTTGAAGTTTGGTAACACACTAACTCCCCTGCATTTATATTTTTTTTACAATAGATAGCACTAATATAAGCCCCGCGCTAAGAATTACACCACCATATTTCAATTTAGCAGTTATATCAATGTTAAAAAAATAGGCAAGGCAAAAAAGGCCAACAATATTTAATGTAAAAATAATAAGAAATATTCTTCTTCTTTTTCTATCAAAATGCGTCATACAGCAAACAACTTAGAGCACCACCAATAGCTACAGCTGCTGTACCTTCTGGGCCAATAAAACCTGCGATAACACTCATTCCAACACCCAAAGGCGACCCCATTCTTCGCGTAAAACAATCTCCCCAACTTTCTGTGCGTGTTGACACATAGCTAGGCATTAAATATTGCTCTAGCACATTAATGACAAATTTTTCATTATCTTTCCTATCTAAAGAACATTTTTGAAGCTTTTTCTTTTGGCTATCTAAGTAATAAAATTCATGCACACCAGAATTTAAAAACTGAACATAAAATTCTGAGTTTTCATCATCATCTACATCACAGCCATACAAATCAGTATCTTCAGCTGTAATCATATTAAAATGAAGCATACTTTCGCCTTTTTCATTTGTGAAATTTACATTATAGCTCTTTAAAGCAGTAGAGCGAGTGGAAGTTGATGGTTCTAGACTTAAATTTCCCATAGAAATATATTCATTCTGGGTGTTTTCAAGTTCTTGTTCATTAATAACATTGTCTTCATTGGAAGTGCATGATAAGACCATTAATGGAAGTCCAATCATCAGAAGAGTTAAACGAAAATTAATCTTTTTCATAATAAAACTCTTTTTTTAATAATTAGTGTGTAAATATATGCATATTTTCAATTAAATGTGATTTATACTATGTATTTATGTAGATAATATCAGAATTATTTTTAACCACAGATAACGCGGATTGCGCGGATCAAATAAACAACGGATTAATTTAAATCCGTGAATTTAAATCCGCGCAATCCGCGTCATCCGTAGCTAAAAAAGTTCGCTATACCAAATTAAATTCTTACTTTTGCATCTCCAAGTAAAATTGTCATGACGAAAAAGAAGAAATGGTTCAACAAGGCATTGTGGCATAATTTCAGATTTAAATATAAAATCTCTATTCTTAATGAGAACACATTGGAAGAGGTTGCCGGAATTCATATATCCAAATTGAATGGCCTTTCTATTCTTCTTACAACACTTATCATCCTTTTTGTTATAGTGGCCCTTATCATAACATTTACTCCCTTAAGAAATTATTTACCCGGCTACATGAATAGCGAAGTACGTTCACAAATTATGGACAATGCTTTACGTATGGACTCTCTGGGGAATGTTCTGCGCAGACAAGAACTGTATATAATGAATATCCGGGATATTTTCAGTGGCCGGATTAAACCCGATACAATTACAACCATGGAGGGTTTAACTACTATCCGGGAAGATTCGCTTCTGCAACGCTCCAAGCGTGAAGAAAATTTTCGTAAACAATACGAAGATGCGGAGAAATACAATCTGGCAAATATTACAATTCAGGTTCAATCCGATGGAGTAATATTTTATCGCCCTACCCGCGGAATAGTTACATCGGCGTTTAATGAGGATATCAGGCATTTAGGAATAGATATCGCGGCTACTCCCGGAGAGAGTGTATCATCAGTGCTAGATGGTACTGTTATATTAAGTACGTATACTGCCGAAACAGGAAACGTTATTATGGTGCAGCATAGCCAGGACTTTCTTTCAGTATATAAACATTGCAGCCGGTTACTAAAAAAAGAAGGTGAGCAGGTAAAGGCGGGAGAATTTATTGCTCTTGTGGGAAATACCGGAACTCTTACCACCGGTCCCCATCTACACTTTGAACTTTGGCATCGTGGAAGGGCTGTAAATCCGGCAAGTTATATTGTTTTTTAAATATGAAGAAAAAACAGGTAGCAATATTAGGATCAACAGGCTCTATAGGTACACAAGCATTACAAGTGATTGCCGAGCATCCCAACTTATACGAAGTGTATGCGCTTACTGCCAACAACAGTGTTGAAGAACTTATAAAGCAGACCCGGCAGTTTCAACCGGAAGTTGTAGTAATAGCCAACGAATCAAAATACAGTTTGTTAAAAAACGCACTAGAAGATTTACCGGTAAAAGTATATGCCGGCATGGAAGCTATCTGCCAGATTGTAGAGTCTCAACCCATTGATGTTGTGCTCACTGCCATGGTAGGCTACGCAGGGCTCAAACCAACCATCCATGCTATTCGGGCAAAAAAACTCATCGCGCTGGCAAATAAAGAAACATTGGTGGTTGCAGGCGAACTGATATCTAATATGATACAACAATTTGGAGCAGCGATCATTCCGGTAGATTCCGAACACTCGGCTATATTTCAATGTATCGTAGGCGAAATGGGAAATGCCATCGAAAAGGTTATTCTAACTGCTTCGGGGGGACCTTTCCGTACTTTTACCGGCGAACAATTGAAAACAGTAACTAAAGCACAGGCCTTGAAACACCCTAACTGGGATATGGGAGCTAAGATAACTGTCGATTCGGCCACCATGATGAATAAGGGATTCGAGGTTATCGAAGCCAAATGGCTATTTGCTGTTCGCTCGGATCAAATTGATGTTGTGGTGCATCCACAATCCATCATTCATTCTTTGGTTCAATTTGAAGATAGTTCGATAAAAGCGCAACTGGGTTTACCGGATATGCGTTTACCAATTCAATATGCATTTTCTTATCCCGACAGAGTGCGTTCATCACTTAAGAGATTAGATTTTGCTCAATATGCAACCCTTACATTCGAACAACCGGATACTACGCGTTTCCGAAATCTGGCTTTGGCATACGAAGCCATGCGTCAGGGTGGTAATATGCCTTGTATTCTAAATGCGGCAAACGAAATTGTTGTCGCAGCTTTCTTGCGTGATGAAATTTCATTTCTTGGCATGAGCGATGTGATTGAACAAACCATGCAGAAAGTTTCTTATATAAAGTCTCCGGGCTACGATGATTATGTGGCTACGGATAAAATGGCAAGAATAATTGCAAAGGAATTTATTAATTAGTTACGAGTTACAAGTTGCAAGTTACCCCAAAAAGGCTGGTGGCTTGCAACCTGTAACCTGTAACTTATAACTTGTAACTAATAACTAAAAAGATAATGGAGACATTTTTAATTCGTGCCCTTCAGTTGATTATGAGTTTATCAATACTTGTAATCGTACATGAATGTGGTCACTTCTTTTTTGCCCGCCTTTTTAAAATAAAGGTGGAGAAATTTTGTTTATTTTTCGATCCGTGGTTTACCTTATTTAAATATAAACCCAAAAAGAGCGATACCGAATATGCTATTGGTTGGTTACCACTAGGTGGCTACGTAAAAATATCGGGTATGATAGATGAATCTATGGATACCGAGCAAATGAAACAACCTGCCCAACCTCACGAGTTTCGTTCAAAACCGGCATGGCAACGGCTTTTGGTAATGATTGCCGGAGTTGTATTTAACTTTATTCTTGCGTTGTTTATTTATTCCATGATTCTTTTTGCATGGGGTGATAGTTACATTCCGGTGAAAGAAGCTAAATTGGGTATGCAATTCAATGAAACGGCTCAAAAAGCAGGGTTCCGCAATGGTGATATACCATTATCGGCTGATGGAAAAGAATTTGTAAGATACGATGGTGATATGCTTCGCATGATTGCAGATGCCCGTGAAGTAACGGTTCTGCGCAATGGCGCTCCGGCCTCAGTATACATACCGGAAGATATGATGCAGCAGCTAATGGCGGATTCTATCCGTTTTGCTTCTTTTCGTTTTCCTTTTGTAATAGATAGTATCATTCCAAATTCAGGCGCGGTAGCTGCCGGATTGAAGAGAGGTGACAGTATTGTATCTTTAAATGGTCAGCCGGTACCGGCCTATTACGACTATATGGATTTAGTGGAATCCATACAGAAAAAAACAGCAACCGAAACAGTAGATAGTTTGAATCCTCATCATTTCACCTTGGCTTATTATCGTAATGGCGAACTACAAACAACTACAGCCGTTGCCGATTCAGCATTTAAATTAGGAGTTTATCCGCAAGCCAATATATCTAAATTTCTTCCAACAGTAAAAGCGTCTTATGGTTTCTTCGAATCTTTTCCGGCAGGTATCAAACTTGGCGTTAATACCCTGAAAGGTTATGTGGGAGACATGAAATACTTGTTCTCAAAAGAGGGTGCTAAACAAATAGGCGGCTTCGGTACCATTGGAAGCATATTTCCGGCTCAATGGGATTGGTATGCCTTTTGGTATATGACGGCTTTCCTTTCGATTATTCTGGCCTTTATGAATATTTTGCCTATCCCCGCACTAGACGGTGGACATGTATTATTCCTGCTTTACGAAATTATCGCCCGGAGAAAACCCAGTGATAAATTTATGGAATACGCGCAAGTAGTAGGTATGTTATTGCTGTTTGGACTGTTGATTTGGGCAAACTTTAATGATGTATTAAGATTCTTTTTCTAAGATCCGGGAAATATAGCTTTAATAGATTTATAGACGATAATAAACAAAATGACCGAGAAAGAGAAAGCCTATGCCGGTTTGCTTTATGACTTTGTCGGTGATCCTGAATTACAGGAAGCATATTTTAATGCTAAAAATAAATGTTTTGAGTTTAATAATATCCATCCTAAGTTAAAACAGATATGCTTATCCGGTAACAATAGGTAATAATGTATGGATAGGTGCGCAGGTAGTTATTTTACCGGGGGTAACTGCTCCGAAATCCGGTAAAAAACGAGGGGGATTTTACAGGGTGGTCGGGCATGCTCCGAATTATGCATATATGAATTTCACCGTACGCCAGCAATTACTGAAACGCCGGCTTACGGCCAGTTTGGTAGTGAGGGATATTTTCTCCACGGCAGAATATATTCAGAAGCGTTCGGGGGTTGGATTAGAATCACTGAGTAAGATATATCGCTTTCTTTCCAGCCAGCAGTGTATTCTTCATTAACGAAACAATAGT
>DAIMFE010000146.1:0-5376 GCA_036724805.1 Bacteroides sp. | reverse complement strand
TAAATAAATTACAAAAATCTTTTGAAAATAAAAATGTTCTTTCCAATATAAATGCAGAATTTGAGGATGGTAAAACAAACCTAATCATCGGCCAAAGTGGCTCCGGTAAGACGGTCTTACTGAAATGTATCGTAGGTTTATTACAACCGGAAGGCGGTGAAATTTTGTACGATAAGCGCGATCTCCTTACAATGAGCAAGAAAGAGAAGAAAAAGCTCAAAACCGAAATGGGAATGATTTTCCAGAGTGCGGCACTCTTCGATTCAATGAGCGTTCTGGATAATGTTATGTTTCCGCTCAATATGTTTAGCAATGATACATTCCGTGATCGAAAAAAAAGGGCACAACTCTGTTTGGATCGTGTAAACCTCACTGATGCTCAAAACAAATTTCCAAACGAGTTGAGCGGTGGAATGCAAAAACGTGTAGCTATTGCTCGTGCTATTTCTATGAAACCCAAATACCTGTTTTGCGATGAACCGAACTCCGGCCTTGATCCTAAAACCTCTTTGATTATCGATGAACTGGTACACAGTATTACTACAGAATTCAATATGACCACTATAATTAACACCCACGACATGAACTCTGTAATGGGTATTGGCGAAAACATTATCTTCATATATGAAGGCAATATGGAATGGTCGGGAAGCAAGGAAGACATCTTTACTTCAAGCAATCAACGCCTTAATAATTTTATATTTGCTTCTGATTTATTTAGAAAGGTAAAGGAAGTGGAAATTCATAACCTAGAGGGGTAGTAAAAACGAAGGTCATCCTTCACTGCGTTCCGAATGACCTTTTCGTTTGTTATATCATTTCTGACGGATATATATATTTATCGGAGTACCTGTCAGATCCCATTTCTCACGAATCTTATTCTCCAGAAAACGCTTGTACGGTTCTTTAACATATTGCGGAAGATTCGCAAAGAATACAAATGAAGGAACCTGCGTATTTACCAGCTGGGTTACATACTTTATCTTTATGTACTTTCCTTTTACTGCCGGCGGCGGATAGGCTTCGATTAATGGAAGCATTTCCTCATTTAATCTGGCTGTTGCAATTTTCACTTGTCTGTTATCGTAAACCTTCTTAGCTTCTTCCAATATCTTCAAAATTCTTTGCTTAGTTGTTGCAGATGAGAATACAATCGGGAAGTCTGTAAAAGGAGCAAAACGGGTTCTTATAGCATGCTCGAATTCTTTAATCACTTTATTGCTCTTATTTTCAACCAAATCCCATTTATTTATAACAACTACTAATCCTTTGGTATTCTTCTGGATAAGTGAGAAGATATTCAAATCCTGGCTTTCTACCCCACGGGTAGCGTCAATCATTAAAATACACACATCCGATCCTTCAATTGCACGGATAGAACGAATTACTGAGTAATATTCAAGATCTTCGTTTACTTTGCTCTTCTTACGGATTCCGGCTGTATCCACCAGATAAAAATCGAAACCAAATTTATCATAACGTGTATAGATTGAATCTCTGGTTGTTCCTGCTATTTCGGTTACGATATTCCGTTCTTCTCCAATAAACGCATTGATTAATGACGATTTTCCGGCGTTCGGCCGACCAACCACAGCAAAGCGGGGGATATCATCATCCAGCAATTCTGATGCTTCTTTACTGAACTTGCTTACCACCAAATCTAAAAGGTCACCCGTACCACTACCACTTACTGCCGAAATACAATAGGGATCACCCAATCCAAGGTTATAAAATTCGGGTGCATTATACTGTAAATCATGATTATCTGTTTTATTAGCTACAACAATTACAGGTTTCTTTGTTCTGCGTAGGATTGTGGCCACTTCCATGTCCAGATCAGTTGTTCCGGTCAGAACATCAACAACAAAAAGAATAACATCGGCTTCTTCTACAGCCATAAGTACCTGTTTGCGAATTTCTTCTTCAAATATATCATCGGAATTGACTACCCATCCTCCCGTATCAACCACAGAAAATTCTTTTCCAATCCATTCTGTTTTTCCATATTGCCTATCTCGGGTTGTGCCTGCTTCATCGTTTACAATAGCCCGGCGACTTTTCGTTAAACGATTAAATAATGTAGACTTTCCTACGTTGGGCCTTCCAACTATTGCTACTAAGTTTCCCATAACTTTTTATTTTTGCAACTCTCGCAGTCGTATTAATATTCTAATCAATCCAATTGATATCCGAAGTTGCGTAGCTCTTTATCGGAGTTACGCCAATCTTTATCAACTTTCACATATGTCTCTAAAAATATTGTTTTCCCAAAGAAACGCTCCAATTCTCTTCGGGCTTCAGTAGCCACTTTCTTTAGTGCCTTACCCTGTTTTCCTATGATAATGCCTTTTTGCGAATCCCGTTCAACATAAATCACAGCATTGATACTTATTTTCTTTGCTTCCTCTTTAAACTGTTCAACTACGATTTCTACAGCATACGGTATTTCTTTATCGTAATACAAAAGAATTTTTTCACGGATTATTTCGGTAACAAAGAAACGGGCGGGTTTATCGGTCCATTGATCCTTATCAAAATAGGGTGGCGAGTCAGGAAGAAGTTCTTTAATCCGCTTCATGATATAATCTACATTGAACTTAGCAACAGCAGAAATCGGAATTATCTCTGCCTGAGGAAGTAGTCCCTTCCACTGTTCTACTTTCTTTATGAGATCTTCCTGATTGCTCAAATCTATTTTATTAATCAATAACAATATAGGTATTTCCAGCGTCCGAACTTTATCGATGAACTCATTGTTTTTATCAGGAGTTTCCACCATATCGGTCATATACAGCAGAATATCCGCATCCGTTAAAGCTGATTTAGAGAAACCCAACATCGATTCCTGAAGTTTGTATGTGGGTTTTAGTACTCCGGGAGTATCGGAGAAAACTATTTGCATATCATCAGTATTGTATATTCCCATGATACGATGGCGGGTTGTTTGGGCTTTAAAAGTAGCAATTGACACACGCTCACCCACTAGCGCATTCATTAGCGTTGATTTACCCACATTTGGATTTCCTACTATATTTACAAATCCGGCCTTATGTTGTTGTTCCATATTGTTCCTGATTAGACAAAAAAACGCACCAAAAAATAGGATGCGTTTCATTTTATTCTCTGCTTTGTTTTATATAAATCTATTCAGTTGCTGTTTTACCATCATAGGCCCATTTAACGTATACAGCACCCCAGGTAAAACCAGCTCCAAAAGCTGTAAATATCAAATTATCACCTTTCTTCAATTGATCTTCATAATCCCAAATACATAATGGCAAAGTTGCCGCGCTGGTGTTACCATAGCGTTGTATATTTACCATTACTTTTTCAATTGGCAGCTCCATTCTGTGAGCTACAGCATCAATAATGCGCATATTTGCCTGATGCGGAACGATCCAATCCAGATTATCTTTTGAAAGATTATTTTTTTTAGCCAGAGCCTCACTTATATCAGACATATTTGATACTGCATATTTAAATACAGTTCTACCCTCCTGATACACATAATGCATATGATTATTGATGGTAAAAATGGAAGGTGGACAAACTGATCCTCCTGCTTTCATGTGTAAGAATGGAAGACCCTTACCATCGGTTTTTAACGCTGAATCGAGAATACCATATTCTTCGCTTGTAGGTTCCAACATAAATGCAGCAGCTCCATCCCCAAAAATAGGACATGTTGCCCGATCAGTATAATCGGTAATGCCCGACATCTTATCTGTACCTACAATAATTACTTTTTTATACCTGCCCGAACGAATAAATGCTGCGCCTGTTTCCATTAGAAAAAGGAAACCACTACATGCCGCGGCCATATCAAATGCATACGCATTTTTTAATCCCGCTTTCTCACATATAATTGAAGCTGTAGATGGGAATATATAATCCGGGGTACTTGTTGCGACAATAATCAGGTCAACATCTTCCGGGTTAGTATTTGTCTTCTTCAGCAACTGCTTTACAGCTTTACGCCCCATGTAAGAAGTTCCTAAACCTTCTTCATTAAGTATTCTTCTTTCTTTAACCCCAATACGGGTCATAATCCATTCATCGGTGGTATCAACCATCTTAGATAGTTCTTCATTTGTAAGAACATAATCGGGAACATAGCCACCAACACCTGTGATTACAGCATTTATTTTATCCATTTACTCAATCTTTTATAAAAACACATATACTTAATTATGCACCATATCAATAATGTGAATGCACAATTAAGTATAAGGAATAAAGGGGTCTTTATAGAGCCACTTCTTTTTCAATAGCCAATTTACCTCTGTAGTAACCACATGCGCCACATACAGTATGGTAAACATGCCACTCGCCACAATTAGGGCAAATAGCAAGTGTTGGAGCTACTGCTTTATCGTGAGTTCTTCTTTTTGCTGTTCTTGTTTTTGATTGTCTTCTTTTAGGATGTGCCATTTTGTATAAAACTTTAATTATTATCTATTATTTTCTTTAATTCGTTCCATCTCGGATCAGTTGGTGCATTGTCATTATCATCATCAACTATAATATCATCATCACCACCGCCGGTATCAAAGTCATTGCTATCTTCGTCATCAGCATTAGTACGCAAATGCTTGCTTAGTTTACCGGTAACAGTCTTATTGCATTTACCGGGGGGATGAACGTGCTTCATTGGCACTGATAATGCCACAAATTCATATATAAACCACGCTACATTTACATCACCATCTTCTTCAGGTACTACGATTATATCGCCATCTTCTCCATATTCACGACCAAATTTCACCATTATCTTATCGGTACTGGTAACCGGTTGTTCCATTTCATCAAGGCAGCGGTCGCAAGGAATCCATACGATACCTTCAGTTTGAAAATTCAATTCATAAGCACGCGGCGTTTTCTTCACTTCCAACTTCACGTTAACTTTCCCTTTTTGAACTTCCGGGCCGTCAATATTTGCAAAAAAGATATTATCAAGAAGAAAATCGAAATTCATCTTATCTCCTTGCATACCTTTTAAATCTATTCTATATCTATCAAACTTTCCCAAAACTACCCTTTCTTTAATTAAGCAGAGTGAAAATTAAATCTACATTTTCTAAAAGGAAAATGAATTCGGCCGACAAAGATACTAATAATAATCCTCAAAACACAGTATTTCTACACAAAACTTTAATTTGGAAGATCAGTTTCTGGTTGCGATATCAAAAGTACGGCTACCAAGAGTTATTTTGATGCTTACTGTTCGTTAAGCACAAATATTCATGAATACTTTTTGTAATAATACTCAGAAGAAGTGTTCATTAACCACAGATTAACAGATTACACGGATATTTACTCCAGATTATAAACTCAAAATGTCCATTAGAGTAATTGCCATGCCCCTACACCATGCGG
>DAIMFE010000145.1:0-5402 GCA_036724805.1 Bacteroides sp. | reverse complement strand
TATTGTAACGGGGCAGAACAATCACGAATGGAAAGTGAGTAATGTAGCCATTAAGCAGATACTTGAAAACTCAGGTTTGTTTGCTGTGGATGTTGCAATATCACCGGAAAGAGGAAAAGATATGTCGGGTTTTGTTCCCGATTTTGGTAAATATAAGCTTGTTGTACTGGATTATAATGGAGATAGCTGGTCTAAACAAACAAATGATGCTTTTCTTGCTTACGCTCGGAAGGGGGGAGGCGTTCTGTTTTACCACGCGGCAAATAATGCTTTCAGAGACTGGCCGGAGTTCAATAAGATGGCAGGTTTTGGTGGATGGAATGGTCGTGATGAAACAGATGGACCTTATATTTATTTGAATAATGATTTAGTGGTATACGATACTGTACCAGGGTCGGGAGGTTCGCATGGTCCACAGCATGAATTTGTAGTGAACGGGAGCAATATGAATCATCCTGTAACCCAAGGCCTACCTAAAAAATGGTTGCATGCTAAAGACGAACTCTACGATCGCATGCGTGGGCCGGGGGAGATAAAAGATGTATTATATTGGGCATATTCTTCACCGGAACAGAAAGGATCCGGACATAATGAACTGTCAATATTTACAGTTAATTATGGCGATGCTCGCATCTTCCATACAACACTGGGGCATGCCGGGAAAACACTCGAAGATAATATCGCTATGCAATGTACCGGGTTTCAGGTAACCTTGCTTCGCGGTGCCGAGTGGGCAGCAACCGGCAGGGTAACGCAAAAAATCCCGAAAGATTTTCCCTCTGAAACAGCCGTATCATTGAGAAAGGAATACAAAGAAAAGTAAAAAAAGGAATCTGAAAGTCCTCCTCCGCCCTTCGGGCACCTCCTCCAAAGGGGGATACGATGCCGAATTACTACACCGCAGGATATCCTTTTCCTTCTCATAGAGAGATGATCTTTACCGATATGGATGCCGGAGTGCTACACCGTAGGATATCCTCCTTTGGAGGAGGTGCCCGAAGGGCGGAGGAGGATCTTTAATAAAACATAATGTTACTGTAATTTGGTTTTAGCGAACGGGGAATGTGGGCGGAAGAGGACCTTTAATGAAACATAATTGTACCATTAAATGAAAAAGAAGAGCAAAAATAGAAAGAAAAAATTACTATTAATTATTTGTATAGGAATTATATTAGGAATACTAATTATGCTACCTGTTCAATACCTATACATACAGAGTTCTTCCGATGAATCTTGTATGATGTGCCACGTACATCCGCATGCAGAGGATAGTTGGCGACTTTCCACTCACTATAATGGTAAAACCGGTGTAAAAGTTTCCTGTGCAGATTGCCACTTACCACCGGATGGAACTTCACAGCATTCAACAGCAAAGGTTAAAACCGGAATAAAAGATGTGTGGTCATATCTTTTTAAGGATACTGCGGATATTGATTGGGAATCAAAGAAAGAACTGGATTATGCCCGGAAGATAGTATATAACGAATCATGTCTTGACTGTCATGTTCAACTATTTCCTCCATCTTTAAGTGAAGATGGTATAACCGCCCATTTTTATTACGAGCAGAATGCTAAGAAACTGGATTTGCAATGTATAAGCTGTCACATGGATGTGGGGCATTACAATCCCAACTATAGCCATTCTAAAATGACCGGAATACCTGTTCAGGAAGAAGAAAACGGGGAAATTTATCAACATTCTGCTGTGGTTGCTGGGTTTAATAACTTTACTGAATTTATACCTGGTACCCGTGTTTCTTTTGATATGAAAGCTATTCCCGGAGGTACATTTAAGATGGGAAGTCCGGATAAAGAAAAGTTGCGTTCCGAAAACGAAGGTCCTCAAGTGGAAGTTCAGGTTTCTCCTTTCTTTATGGCAGAAACAGAAGTGACTTGGAAACAATACTGGGCATTTTATGCCGAAACCATGTCGGAAGCCCGTACCCCACCCGAAGTTGTTTATGCTAAAAATGAACGGGAAGATGTTGACGTAATTACCGGACCTACAGCTCCGTTCGGTAATCCGGAGCAAGGATGGGGCGGGGGTAACCGTCCGGCAATAACCATGACCCATTACGCGGCAGAAATATACTGTAAGTGGTTGTCGAAGAAAACAGGGAAAAAATACCGTTTACCAACCGAAGCCGAATGGGAATATGCTGCGAGAGGTGGAACAGAAACGCCTTATTTCTTTGAGGGCGATCCGAAGAAATATTCCGATAAAGGTTTCTGGCGGAAATTTTTTGATGCTGATACTACTCTGATAAACCGCTATGTTACGTACATCCACAACAGCAAGAATCGTACCCAAGAGGGACAAAAACTTCTTCCCAATCCTTTTGGTCTGAAAAGTATGTTGGGTAACGTTATGGAATATACTGCCGACTGGTATTTGGGAGACTATTCTCACCTTTCTAGTAAGGTGGTTGATCCTAAAGGACCGGAAACGGGAAAAGAATATGTGGTAAGAGGAGGCTTCTATGCCGATGATGCATCTGATATTAGATCAGCCTCCCGGCGGTCGACCGACCACGATAGCTGGATGCGAACTGATCCACAGCAGCCAAAAAGTATTTGGTGGTATTCGGATATAAAAGGTATAGGTTTCAGGGT
This sequence comes from Bacteroides sp., assembly GCA_036724805.1. GTDB lineage: Bacteria > Bacteroidota > Bacteroidia > Bacteroidales > Bacteroidaceae > Bacteroides. The sequence goes on along the minus strand of DAIMFE010000145.1, from coordinate 2,789 downwards.
GGTTTGTGAAGTTCCGTAATTTTTACTATCTTTACCTTGTGTTTCTTATGAAAACTTTTAACTGCTATGAGAGCGAGAGTGATAAACGTAATAATGCAAGTGTTGGGTGTTATTTCTTTTTGTTTGGTTTTATCTGCTGTATTTATTGTTGATAAGAATATCCAAAATGGTATTGTGTATGGAAAGTATTTTTGGTTCTTTTTGGCTATAGCTATTGCTAGCCCATTTGTTCTTTATTCTTATTTGCAAAATAAGCAACCAATTAAAATTACAGCTGTTGATGTTTTTATTACGATATTTTGCGTCATCGGATTTGTCACTTCCTATATTTCATCTAATTTTGGTTCAACCCCGGTTGTACTATTGCTCTTATGCTTAGTTTTATATTTCTATTTACGAATATTTCTCCAACAAAAAAAGATAAATTATTGGTTAGTCTGCTTCTTTATCATAACTGGAATTACCGAAGCATTATGGGGCTATTTGCAATTTAAAGGTTTGGTGGTTCGTAATCATCCCGGTATTCATCCAAGTGGTACTTTCTTCAATCCCGGTCCTTATGGTGGATATTTGTCTATGGTATTACCTATGGCGTTGTATTATTGCCTTCGAGATTTTCGGGCATTTAAGGTGAAATTCGATAAAAGAATAACTCCATTTATAATGCGATGGATAATATCTCTGTTTGCGTGCATAAGTATTTTATATATACTGCCAATCAGTAATAGCCGTGCCTCGTGGTTAGCTGCATTGATATCCTGTATATTCGTTATTGTTGGATTTGTATTTAAAGTAACTAAAACCACTTTCCTGTCCGTATTTAAATCTCATAAGATTATATTCATTGTCATTTTCTTTATTACTTTTATAGCGTTAGGTTTTGTTGTGAATCATTTATATGGAATAAGAAAGGGTTCATCGGATGCACGAGCTCTAATTTGGAAAATCTCGTTGTCTCATATCCCCAAAAATGCTACAGGTGTGGGGGTTGGTAATTATCTCGGAGTATATGGTGATGCCCATATTGATTATTTCAAATCCGGAGAGGCGACTCGGAGTGACAAAAATCTTTCAATTATAACATTAGCTTCATACAATGAATATATAACCATCTGTATTGAATACGGCATACTAGGATTATTTTTTTACTTGTTAGCCATTGGCGGCGCTATTTATCGAGGTTCAAAAAACAAACAATTTGCTGCGCCTGGATCCTTATTGTCTTTATCCGTGTTTGCCAGTATGTCGTATCCGTATACAATTCTTCCCTTTGTTATATCCGTTGCATTTTTATTGGCTTTTTGTATTACAAATTATTCTTATTCAATCCCCAAAAAAGGAACAACCCGTACGGGAGTGTTAATAATAGTTTTGTGTATAATAGCTGTTTTCGTATTGGCAAACCGGTATCATTTTTTTGGTGCATATAACAGATGGGAATACATTAAGAAGAATCCTGTAGAATTTGAATCTTTAGTGGATGAGTATGCTAAATTGGAGCCATATCTGGGTAGTGATGAACATTTTCTTACTGATTATGCATTGAGAGAATCCAGAATGGAAAACTACCAAAAGAGTATATCTATCTTGGAAAAAGCTAAGAAGATATCAGCCAATTATGGCATATGGTTTGCGTTGGCAGAGAATTATAAGCAAATGGAAAACTATTCTGTTGCTGAGGAATATATTTTGTCCGGAGCAAAATTAGTACCCAGAGATACTTCTCACTATTATACGCTTGTAAATCTTTACATAGAAGCAAATGAGTTTGAGAAAGCGCAAAAAATGATAGAAATAATAAGAAAAAGTACACCTGCATCTCAAATAATAAAAGTTTATGAAGATAGGATAAGAATGAAAAAGGATAAAAATAAAGCCGCATCCAAATAAATTGACGCGGCCTAAAATAAGTTTTAAAATGACCTGGTAGTTTTAAAATTCTCCTGTAACTTCACCATCCCAATCGGTGTCTATACTGATATTGAATCCGCCATTATCGAAAATATTACCTGATAATTTAGTTATTTTGTTTTGATACACGTTGAAACCGCTGATTTCACGGGTGTAAACAATATTAGGTGCGGTAAAATCTTGGTAAGAATATTCTGCCGACATATATGTTTTGATGAAATCCAATGTAATTTTAGCAGTATTATCCGTAGCCATACAATTTATGATCATCGCTTTGGATGCAAAGGCTTTCCATTCCGCCTTACTAAAATAATAGTATTCCGTACTTTCATCTCTGTAGTAATTGTCATTGCTAAATTTAACGCCAAAAGGAAGTTTCTTTAATCCCACTCTTACCAATCCATAATCTAAACCCGCATCCCCATTAATGTCATTGTATGTTAGATGTAACCTACCGGTAATGCGGGGCGCAATCATAGTAACATTAACAGGCGCCGATGATACGGTAAAAGTTGTTTTCTTATAAAAATAATCGTTGTAATATACATTTTTAAAATTATAATTTGATATTATCCAACTTTCATAAGGATCTCTGGTTGGGAAGATTTTGTTATGTTCGGTGTATGTATATGCTGTAGATAATGCAGCTATGTCACTTTTTATTGTTCCATATGTATCATTGAAGGCAAGTGCCACCGCGGTATATGTACCTGCCGGTAAGCTTATTTTCACTTTTTCTGTATTATTGTTTAAATCTTTAGTGCTTTCCGCAACTTTTGTTCCGGCGGTATTGTAAACATAAAGATTGTATCTTTTAATAATACTAAGTAATTGTTCAAAATTAAGCAGCATAATGCGAATAGTTTATTTTCAACTCA
>DAIMFE010000144.1:0-5501 GCA_036724805.1 Bacteroides sp. | reverse complement strand
ATTGTCTATTCCGGGTTACTAATTGTCTATTAAAGACTTCTTTAACCCCGGATTTAATTATCCCGGATTCTTTTTCCTGTATTCCACAGGCGAAGCAGAGAATTGTGCCTTAAAGCATCTGCTAAAATACCGTGCCGAACTAAATCCGAGCCGATCGGAGATATCAACAATCTGCATTTCGGGATTATTCCGCAAGAAGTTAGCCGCTTGTTTAAGTTTATAGTTGAGTATAAATTCGTTGGGAGTCATTCCTGTTAAGCCTTTGAATTTAGAGAACAGGGTACTTCTTCCCAATGCCATTTCCTGCGCCAGTTGGTTTACATCAAATTCGGGATTGTCCAGGTTGTCGAGAATTACTTTTTCAACCTTTTCAATGAAGTTTAAATCAAGTTTATTGGTAGCCAGCAGGTTCGTATCTGTAGTAGATTGCTGCCTGTATTTGTTTTGCAGAAGTTTTCTGTTTCTGATAAGGTTATTGCATCGAGCAATTAACAGTTTGGCGTTAAATGGTTTGCCAATATAATCATCGGCTCCACGCTGCAAACCTTCCATGTTTTGTTCGCTCGAAGTTAACGCAGTGAGCAACACAACCGGAATATGACATAAGTCGAGGTTGCTTTTTATCTTTAAACACATCTCCGTACCTGTCATTCGGGGCATCATTATATCACTCAGAATAAGATCGGGCAGTTCGGCTATTGCTTTTTGCAACCCTTCTTCTCCATTCCGCGCGATAACCACCCGGTATAGCGGACTAAAGAGGGCGATTAATGTTTGTAACAATTCTTCATGATCCTCAACAATGAGAATGGTATATCTTTCTTCTTTACTATCCTCTACAATTGTGGTTTCCGGAGAATCCGTCATGGCTTCCATAAACAGAGGGTTAGGAAGCGTATCGGGTTTTACATTTTCGTTTGTCCGCCCCGAGTTTGATAATTGTGCCCCCGGATCATTCATAAAGTGTTCGGTTCCTTTCTTTAATGCAACAGTAAAAATACTGCCGTATCCCGTTTGGCTCTTAACAGATATTAATCCATGGTGACTTTTCACTATACTTTTAGCCAGTGCCAACCCAATTCCGGTACCGGTTTCGGGCAGTATAACAGATGTATTTTCGGCCTGATAAAAGCGATCGAATATTTTTTCGAGGTCCTTTTCTCCAATCCCAATCCCATTATCCACTACCTGTAAATCTACGGTATCCTCCTTCTCGGATACAATTACTTCAATAAATCCTTGAATTTTGGTGTATTTAAAAGCATTCGATAAAAGATTATAGATCACTTTCTGCATTTGTTCCGGGTCGAACCACAAAGAAATGTTCTGGGGTTTGGATTGAAAAGTATATGTAATTTGGTGAGAAGCCGAATACTCGTAAAAGTTTAGAAAGATCTCTTTAACAAATGAAACAAAGTCTTTCTCTACAATATTTAATGTAACATGATTTTGTTCAAACTTCCTGAAATCCAGTAACTCTGATATTAACTTTCGCATCTGAAAGGTATGTTTGTAAATTTTCAGAATCTTGTTATAGATTGTGGGCGATAAACCGGAATTCTGCAAAAGCACTTCTACCTGCGATATTATTAGGGTTAGCGGAGTACGGAACTCATGGCTTATACTGGTAAAGAATCGTAACTTGGCTTGGCTTAATTCTTCAATATGCTCTTTGTCTTTCTTTTCCAGTTCTAGCGATGTTTTAAGTTTAATCTTGCTGTACCGATAATAAATTAGGGTGGTAATAATAAGTAAAGAGATAGATATATAGAGTGCTATAAATAGGGGAGAGGCATAAAACGGTGCTTTTATAGCTATTCCCATTTCAATTTCTTGTGCCGGTCTGTTCTTATTTATTTCCTTCTCGCGTATTTTTAAAGTGTACTCACCGGGATTAAGATTGGTGTAATATATATTGCTCTTTTCGGTATTTATCCATTCAGCATCAAATCCCTCCAACTTATATTCGTACATATAAGTATCTAGCATTCCGATATAGTTATTCGATGCAAATGATATGATTATATTATTCTGCTTGTGATTCAGGATTATTTTATCTGTATAAGCCAAAGTTTCGCTAAGAATTTTACTCTGATCATTCGGCCTTATCGTTTTATTGGAAATCTGTAATCCGGAGAAATAAATATTGTATTGTTTGTTGAGGCTAAACAAATCATCTTCGAAAAAAGTAGTGAGCCCATCCGTTCCGCCGGCAAATATTTGTCCGTTCTCGGCAACCAATAGGCCGCAACCATCGTTAAATGCGGAAATAATTATTCCGTTAGCGCCTAAAACAAGATGCTCTACGGTTCCCTTTTCGGGGAGAAAAAAAGATAATCCCTTTTCGGAAGTTAAAATAAGATTGCCTTGTTGCGTTTCGGCTATGTTGTAGCAATAATTGCTTGTAAGCGAACCATTCTCAACCGTGAATCTCTCAATAATATCGGTTTGTGGTTTAAATCTATATATACCGGATCCTCTTGTGGTAATAAAAATGTCTCCATTGGCTGTCTCCAGCATCTTGGTGATTGGGAAGTTTCCCAAGCCTTTTTCTCCGGAGTTAAACACTTTTGTGTGGTTGCCATTGTTCAAATCGATGATGTTTAGCGCCCCACTTTGCGATATCCATAGTTGGTTGTTGCTATCAATGAGAACCTGAAGCCCGCTTATTCCCTTATCCTTGAATAAAGGGTGTACGGTTTCATCCTCCAGATTCATTAAAAAAACTCCGTTTCTGGCGGTTATAATTAAACTGTCTCCGCGTATCTGCATACTGTGGATAATCTTTCCCGGAGTATCCGGATTATTTTTCCATAAGGATAGAAAATTAGTAAATCGATCCTTGCTAATATCATACCTAGACATTCCCCCCGTATGCGTACCTATGTACAGCGAATGCCTTTTCTTATCATAAACAATGGCTTTGAGGTTATTGTGCGCTATTGAATTTTCTTTCTCACTCGCCACGAAATGGGTAAACTTTCCGGTTTTCCTATCCAATCTGTTTAAACCGCCGCCTTCTGTACATATCCATATATTGTGGTCCTTATCTTCTGCCATATTGCCAACATACACATGGCTTAAACAATCGTTTCTCAATGGATCATCGGTATAATATGTAAAGATATCGCTATCCGGATTAAAATAGTTTACTCCGCCATAATACGTGCCTATCCATATGGTTCCTTGTTTATCTTGATAGAGAGAAAATATGGATGCGTGTTTTAAACTTCCCGGTTGTTTGGAAGGGTAATATAGTGTGAACTCCCGGGTTTTGGGTTCGTATTTTTGTAATCCATTGAAGGTTCCAATCCACAGATTGCCTTTTTTATCTTCTAAGAATGCCCTTATTTGGTTACTTGCAATAGAGTTTGGATTTCCGGATTGATGCATAAACTCTGTGATCGATCCATTCTTGTCGATTTTATACATTCCTTCCATTCTGCATCCCACCCATATATCTCCCAACGATGTTTCATAAATCTCGGCTATATCTTTTCTCGGGATAACTAATACCGGTTGCTGGTCTGTATTCGCTTTCTTGTAAAGCCCTTGCGAAGTTCCTATCCATACTATCTTATTGGCCGATTTGTGGATTTTAGTGATGGATCCTTTTGTATTGGTTTTGATTATTGGTTCTGAAAGACCGAGTTCATCGTTCCAGCAGAATATCGTATCACTTTTGGAGAACCAGATTTCGCCATCGATAGCTGCAATAGTGTGTACGTTATCAGGAGAAATCAGTTTAACCTCATCTGTTTTTATATTGTACTTCACTAAAGCATAATCCGTACGTAAAAATATATTCTTCTTTTTATCTTCTACTATGTTAAAAGTACTGCTTGCTTTTATTTTTCCTGCTAACTCGGGATAAAGGTCGGGGTTGATGAGTGGTTTGTGATTAATTATTTTTTCTCCATCGTATATGCTTATGCCCTCATAAGTGCCAAACCACATTCTTCCAAGTTCGTCTTGATAAATAGACATAACAGAAAGTTGAGCCAATCCATCACTTGTGCCAATATGCTTGAAGAATATTGCCTTTGTGGTTAACGCAATAGTACACAACAGAAAAAAAACAGATACTCTTTTCATATTAATGGTTCTAGCCATTTCAAAAGTAATAGCAATGTTTTATGTTAATGGCAAAAATAGTCTTAAAAAGATATAATATCGTCCAATATACCCGTATTTAAGCCTCCTTTCCGTAGCTAATTGCCTTTGTAAACACACCGCAGAGACAGAATGAAAGAAGCATGAAATAGTGGATTTTTCTTCTTTTCTTTTTCTTCTTTTTATATTATATGTTCTGTTCTTTTATGTTGTTGCAACGAAATTCAACGAGCGTTAATTTTAGGGAATTATTATATTGCTGGCATCAAGCAATTTATCAAATAGCTTACAACAACAATTTGCCGTTAAAAAGTATTGAATGCGCAGGGGTTTTACATCAAAACGCAATTAATGCCGCCCCTACACCATGCGGCAAATTGAAAGTAGTCTAATTTTTTTTCTTTGAAACCAAATTAAGTGCATATATTACAAGTAGAAAAATGATAGATGCTATAAATGATGTTGCAATAGTACCAATGCTTAACCCTTCAAAATATAGATTGAAACAAAGATATATTACAAAGAAAATTACGGTTTCGATCAATATATTTTTTTTCATACTCCTAAAATTTTAAAATCATCATCAGAAGAGCTAAAAAAGAATTTAATTTTTTCATAATGCTTGTGTTCTTTAAATGCTCGGTGAAGGTATAACCATTTTAAATAAATTGTTATTAATGTTAGTAAAGTTTTACCTATTTAAGTTCGGTTAAACATTCAGACGAGCAACAAACTAATTAAAGTTCTTTGAGCAATGGTTTAACATTTAAAACGCAATTATCTCATGTGTGTGCCGCATGGTGTAGGGGCGGGCCTTGTGTCCGCCCTTGAATAAATATACGATACCTTATGCAGGGCAGACATACTATGCAGGGCGGACATACTATTCAAGGGCGGACACAAGGCCCGCCCCTACACCATGCGGCAGAACGAAAGAAACATGAGATAGTGGATTTTTCTTCTTTTCTTTTTCTTCTTTTAATATTATATGTTCTTATATGTTCTTATATGTTCTTATATGTTCTTTTATGTTGCTATAGGGTAGCTATAGCTAACGCTAATTGAAGCGATTGTTATATTGCTGGCATCAAGCGATTTACCAAATAGTTTACAACAGCAATTTGCCGTTAAAAAGTGTTGAATGCGCGTTGCATTTTACAATTAGCGCGTTGCTTTTTAAAAAATGCAACGTGCTGTTTACCCAAATGCAACGCGCTGTTGAGCGAAATGCAACGTGCTTTTTGATTAGAAAGCGTTGAAACAAAACGCATGGCTTTTTGGGGTTGATAATCCGGCACAAAAAGCCTCGTGTTTTAACATTTGTTGCTGAAAATGTGTATAATATATAATATTTATCAAATCACTAAGAAATAGTAGAAAACTTAATT
>DAIMFE010000143.1:0-5580 GCA_036724805.1 Bacteroides sp. | reverse complement strand
AGCTTTATGAAATTTTCTGTAATAGTTTCTTTTCTGGATGAAACGATCTTTTTCTTATTTGTTTCGTTAGATTTATAAATATGGATAAATTCCGTAATAAGTGAAAAGAGTAAACCTTTCATTATTGTTTCCCGATGCGGTGGCTTAGATCGGTGGTATTGCTTCACGATAAAAGCAAAGTACTCCAATAAATATTGCATTGTATTTTCCGATACGGGCAGACAAGGGTAATCTTTAATATTAAAAAAACTATCAAAGTGATTCGGTAATGGTAGATTTACGATGAAGTCAAAAGAAATATATAATGATTCAAACAGAAAGTCAACCGACTTATCCAAAAGTCTTATTATTTGACCTGGCATAAGCGCTATTACGTATCCGGGTTCGCAGGTATATTCTCTGAAGTTGATTTTGAGTTTAGCTGTTCCCTTAATACATAATCCAAGCAACATACCCTCCATTATGATTGGCCCGTCAAAAGAGATATCCTGGGACTTTCCAATCCATTCCGGAAATATCACATAGTTGATCGTGCTTGGATCATCATTTTGTGTGTTGGTTGATCTGCTTTTCTTATTCATGTCAAATAGTTTTAAACAATCCGCTAAAATTATTTTGAAAACAATTCGCAAGATAATAAAAACGTCATTTAGTACATTTTTATATACGAATTTTATAATAATAGTTCGCAGAATTAGGCTGTTTTTAACAAGGTTTTAACATAAACCGTATGTTTTTGTTTTAATATAAAGATTTGACAGAAGAAATTCAGAATAGTCTGTTATAAAAGTAAAGGTTAAATTACACTTTATGAAAACCACAGAGGCTTCGCTTTATATTTTGCATAGCCTCTGTGGGTCATCTCGAGTGTAGCGAGAAGCTGAAAGCGTTATTATTGATTTACAATTTTTTCAACGTAACATTTCTAAACTGTACCGATCCTCCTTCACTTTGCAAACCAATGTGGCCTGAGGTTACTTTATTAGTTCCGGTATTTTGAAGTTCACCATTAATAGTGACCGTAATTACTCCCTCTTTCACGGTAATATCAGCACTATTCCATTCGCCTATGGCTTTTTCGTTGGAAGTTTTTCTCTTTGTAATAACAGGGAACTTAGGCTTTTCTTCACCTTCTTTTAATACGAATTCTTTAAGAGCCGAATTGCCTAACGCTATAAGATCACCGGCTTTACCGGCCATTAACTGACATTCGATACCATCGGGGAAAGGATTTTTTGGACTCTCAATCAAATTAAATATACCACTGTTTGACGGACCATCAGTCCAGCGCCATTCAACATGTAACTGATAATTACTGTATTTTTCTTTTGTATACATGTATCCTAACGGCACACCTTTAATATTTATAACGCCATCTTTTATGGAATAAACTTCATCGGCAGGAACGTTATTGTCCTGAATCACAAATTCCCAGTTACTTAAATCTTTACCGTTGAATAAGTTAACGGTTTCATTGGAACTACAGCCAGAAAACAAAAAAAATATACTGGCGATTGGTAAGATAAGACCCTTTTTCATTGTACAAGTGTTTTTATTAATGTATTATAAAATCCCCTTATAGTGGTAATTATAGAGTTTCAAAGATAGTGTTTTTATGATTAGTTTTTTGTTTTATTGATTATTAAAGAATAATTTTGCGCCATGAAACAGAATAGAGTTGTAGGGCGCGCAACAACACCCTCCGCGGAAGGTGCTACACTTGGCATTTTATTTTCTTTGAGTCTTGCACACATGTTTAATGACATGTTCCAGTCGGTTGTGTCGGCTAGTTATCCTGTAATAAAAGATAATCTGGCACTTACATTTGGGCAGATAGGTATTATAGCCTTTGTATATCAGCTTTGCGCATCCGTTTTTCAACCGTTTTTTGGTATCCTCTTTGATAAACATCCCAATCGTTGGTATCTTAGCGTGGGAACAACATCCACTATGGTCGGTTTAATTATTATGGCCTATGCAGCAAACATATACATGGTTATCGTGTCGGTATGTTTTATCGGGCTTGGTTCTTCTATAATACATCCCGAAGCATCCCGGTTAACACATTACGCATCGGCAGGTAAGCATGGCTTGGGGCAATCTATATTTCAGGTAGGAGGTAACCTTGGAGGTTCCATCGGGCCGTTGCTCGCTGCATTGATTATTGCGCCATATGGCCAACGCTACATGTTGATATTTGCCGGAATCGCTATAATATCTTTGCTAACCAAACGGCCAATAACCAATTGGTATAAAACCAAAATGGTTAAATCGGGGGGTACTGATAAAACCCAAAAAGGAGTTATTCACCGCGTTAGGTTAACCAAGAGACAGATATATTATTCACTCATTATTCTGTTAGTATTAATATTTTCGAAATATGTTTATACTGCCAGTTTAAGTAACTTCTATACTTTTTATCTTATAGAAAAGTTTAATGTAACCACGCAACAATCTCAGTTCTTTTTATTTGCTTTCCTGTTTGCATCGGCAGTCGGAACATTGTTGGGCGGGCCGATTGGGGATAAGTTCGGCAGGAAGTATGTAATCTGGATTTCTATTTTAGGTACGGCACCCTTCTCATTACTAATGCCTTACGCAAATCTTTTCTGGACATGCATCTTAAGCATCCTCATTGGGTTAATTCTTTCCTCTGCTTTTTCCGCCATTCTGGTATATGCGCAGGAGCTATTACCCACCAAAGTAGGACTTATATCCGGTCTGTTTTTCGGACTAGCCTTTGGTATTGCCGGAGTTGCGGCTGCTGTTTTGGGAGATGTTGCCGACCATCGGGGAATAGAATATGTGTATAAATTCTGTGCTTATATGCCCTTGTTGGGCTTTGTAGCTATATTTCTGCCAAATGTAAAACCACGACATTAATAAGTTTAACCCGGTTCCATGCTGCACAATTTTCTTAAGAAATTATCTGTTCAAACGAAGTTTTAAACTCCGCGCCAAACAAAGACTGGTATTCTTTTATAAACGAAGTATATGTTTTCTGCGCCAATCCATTCTTGCCCATTTCCACTAAAAGTTTGCATTTAATATGCAAAGCATCTTCATTAAGGGAATCATGGGCAAATATAGCATCGGCTATATCGAGCATTAACGACTGTGATATTTGTAATTTATCCGCATTAGATAATATATCCAGCAATAAATCAATAAGTTTGTTGGCAAAGTTCGATTTATAATGATCCAGCCACTCGGCTTGGAGATTTGGCAATAAATCGCCGGCAGAAACTAATGGCACAAGTTTTTTTATATCATTAATATCCGGAGAAGAAGCAATACGATCCATTAAGGTAAGAGATTCGTGGTAATCACAATAAATATCAGCACCGAAATGTACTGTCCAGTAAGAACTCCGGCTGTTTATGGAAATATCACCAATTTTCTCGAATATCATTCTTAATTTACTAAGAGATACACCGCGATTATTTTTGGCGCTATCGTTTGTTTTGTCGAACCATAGTATTTCCCGGAGTTTTACGGAAGATATTCCTTTTCCGTCTTTTAAAGTGTATAGTAAAATAAGAAGGAATAATTGTTTGAGAATAGGGGTAAACTCTCCTGTAATAACATTCGAGTTCTTATCCAGCACTTGAAAACCTCCTAACAACAGAATAGATTGCTTAGCCGGCTTGCTAACCGGTTTAATAGGAGTAGATGTTTCTGTTATAACCGGAGGTTCCGGCAAACTATTAGCAACAGGTTTCTCGATCACCTTAGTAACAGATTTCCGTTTCCAGACAATATAAGATACAATGAGGAGTAAAAATATTCCAACTATAATATAGATATAGCTTTTGCTTTCCGTTTTTACTTTCTGATAAAGATCCGCCTCTTTTAAAGGTGGAAAAGCTAAAGTGTAGATAGATATAGTGGCTTTATCTGCTTTTTCTTCTGTAAAAGATGTAACAGCAATCAGCTTTTCTTTATCATTGGTAAGATACAGGTCGGCATAAGAATGATTGTCATTAAACATAAAAGGAATACTGTCTGCCAGAACCTCATATACAGGTTTCGTTAATGAAAAACGGTACAATTGCATTTTGGTATTGAACTTTTGGTGCCGGAAACATAACGCGTAGAAACAGTTTTCCAGCTTATCAACTACCAAAGAATTTGCCACAACGAAATTATGCTTTGTAGGATCGAGTTCCCATATCTTTGTGGCTTTATGAGTTGTAATATCATAAGTATATAAATCATAATAATTACGGGGAGATAACTCCTGATCACCCGTTTCATTACCATATCCTCCGAAGATGAGGAGTGTTTTATCATCGATAACTCCCAAACCACTCAAATAACGGGGAGATATTTCAGCGTTATTCGTAAATGGAATAGTTTCCCACCTCCGGCTGGGAAAATGGTATTTGTTGATTTCATTCTTATATATATGGAATCCATATCCGCCAAAGGTATATAAAGTTGTATCCAGAGCAGAGAAATAACGGTTATGATGCCAATAAACCGGATCTGTAATAGCAGGCTCATTATTGTTCCATGTTTTAGTTGCCGGATTGTATGTTGCTATTTCATTCACAAAATCATAAGTAAACAGGTTATTGCTAAGCGTATTATATAAAAGCTGGTTAGCCTTTCTGCCTAATGGAAAGCCATGATCATAAGCGTGTTTGTTTAAATTATTGTTTTTTATATCAACCACATATAAGGTATTCATATCGGCTACTGTTACAATATTTTCTTTATTGTTAAAGGTTAGCTGAGGATAACTACCCGTATCGAAAGTTGTAATATTTTCCCAAAAACTATGATCATCGATAATCCAGTTAGGGCTCTCGCACAGTGCAAATCTTTTTTTAATGTCATCATAAACCCCTGTTTTGGTGTGTTGCGATAACTTCCAGTGATAGAGTTCTTTTTCTTTAAGATCTTTAATTTTGATGTCTTTTAACGACATGTCGGGAACATCACTTGTTTGATAGCTGATATTGTTGTTTTTACCGAAAATAATGTCTACAGAGTTAAATCCGCCAAAATAATCATCTGTTTTTATAAACTCTTTTCCATTAACGGTTAAACAGATTTTTTTATTTTTCCGATCAGTTGTAAGCTTTATAGGAATCCATTGATTAAAGTCAACATTCAGGTCTTCAAACCGACTGTTGCAGATTATTTCTTTAGATTTATAAATAGCAGTAATTTGTGGAGAATACATTATACTGCTTTTGCGTGTGATAAGAAGATCAATATGTTCGTTGTTTTTTCCTGTAATTCTGAGAACATACCCGAAACTATATTGTGCAGGATGAAAAGACACATCAAACTCCAAAATGAATCCATCCCGAAAAGATAAATGCCCTTCGGAAGTCAGGTCTAACATGGTTCGTTCTTCTTTTTCAACTTCATAGGATTTAAATGATAAGCCATATCGGATATTGGGATTACCTTGAATGTTTTGTGTAAAAAGTATTAAACTAAAAATTAATATATGTTTTATGAAGTATTTCACGGGTAGCAAGGTTGTAAGCTTTAAACATTATTATTTCAAGGCCAAATATAGTAATATTGTATCTATAAAATGACATCCGGCGGAAATATTATAAA
>DAIMFE010000142.1:0-5772 GCA_036724805.1 Bacteroides sp. | reverse complement strand
AATTCGCAGCTGTAGTGGCATAGAAAAAAATGAAAATTTAACGAACTATTGTTATTACAACCAATGAACTAATATTTTTGTATCTTTGCCATTCAATATGAAAAGGTTGGTTTACATAGCAGCATTGTTCCTATTGTTGGCAAGCACTATGCAGGCACAAGTACACGGAACAATAAAAGATAGCACCGGAGAAGTGCTTCCGGGAGCAAACGTGTTTTGGATGAATACAGCACAAGGGGCTACAACTAAGGAAGATGGAAACTTTTCTATCGTTAAACCTTCGGGAAGCCACATGCTGGTGGCCAGTTTTGTTGGATATGAAAACGATACTATCCGTGTTTCTGATAAAAATGCAGAAGTTAATTTTATATTGTATGAAGGCGTAGCGCTTAATGAGGTACAGGTGGTAAGTCGTAAACTGGGCACCATGAAGCTGCGCAATAGTGTTCTGAATCAAGATATGATTACCAGTGCCGAGTTAAGCCGTGCAGCATGTTGTAATTTGGGAGAGAGTTTTGTGACAAATCCATCGGTAGATGTGAGCTATTCGGATGCCGCTACAGGTGCCAAGCAAATCAAGCTGTTGGGGCTATCGGGAACGTACGTACAGATGCTTACCGAGAATATTCCGAATTATCGTGGAGCCGCTGCACCCTATGGGTTGGGTTATGTGCCGGGGCCGTGGATGCAGAGCATACAAGTATCCAAAGGTACATCGTCGGTGAAGAATGGCTATGAGGCATTGGCAGGCCAAATCAATGTGGAGTTTAAGAAACCGCAAATAGCAGATATTGTATCGGCCAATCTTTTTGCCTCTTCTTCCAGTCGGTATGAAGCCAATGCAGATGCATCTGTCAACCTATCGCCCCGTTGGACAACCATGTTGCTGGCTCACTACGAAAACGAAACGAAATCGCACGATGCCAATGATGATGGGTTTGCCGATATTCCTAAAGTAGAACAGTATAACTTTTGGAATCGTTGGGCCTACATGGGCGATAACTATGTATTTCAGGCAGGCATTAAAGCCATGACAGAAGAACGCAATAGCGGACAGGTTTCTCATGATGGAGGAAGCGTGGCCGATCCTTATAGAATTGGTATAAAGACCGATCGATATGAGTTTTTTGCCAAGAATGCCTATATATTTAATAAGGAGAAAGTCACCAATCTGGCATTGATTCTTTCGGGTACGCTTCACAATCAGGATGCGGTTTTCGGACGTAAATTGTATGACGTGGATCAGAAGAATGTGTATGCATCTTTATTGTTCGAGACCGATTTCTCTCCGCTTCATAGCCTGTCTACCGGATTGAGCTTTAATTACGACGGATACGACCAGCGCTACCGGCTTACCAATAATGCTTCCGACCCTCGCGTAAATGCTCTGTCTAAAGAATCTGTATCGGGGGCTTATGCGCAGTATACGTTTAACAAAGACAATAAGTTTATTTTTATGGCTGGCTTGCGTGGCGATTATAGCAATGAATATGACTTCTTTGTTACCCCACGTGCGCACATCAAATATAATCCGAACGAGTATGTACACTTCCGCGTTTCGGTGGGTAAGGGATACCGGACAAATCATGTACTGGCAGAAAATAATTTCCTGCTGGCCAGTAGCCGTAAAGTCAATATCGCCGAGCGTTTGAAACAGGAAGAAGCATGGAATTATGGGGCGAGTGTTTCGACCTATATACCCATATTCGGTAAAACGCTGAATGTTAATGCCGAGTATTACTATACTGATTTTAAAAATCAGATGGTGGTAGATATGGATACCGATCCGCATGCCATTTCTTTTCAGAATCTGGATGGAAAATCGTATTCCGGCGCGTTTCAGGTAGAAGCGACTTATCCATTCTTCGAAGGCTTTTCGGTAACGGCAGCCTACAGGTATACCGATGCAAAAACCACGTATAACAGTGAATTGTTGGAAAAACCGTTGACGGGGAAATACAAAGGGTTGTTGACCGCTTCTTACCAAACACCATTGGGTATTTGGCAATTTGATGCGACGATGCAACAGAATGGCGGCGGACGTATGCCCACTCCTTATACAACAAACAGCGGCGATCTTTCCTGGAATTACCGATATGGCTCTTTTGAGCAACTAAGCGCACAAGTTACCCGCTATTTCCGGAACTGGTCGGTATATGTAGGAGGGGAGAACCTGACTAACTTCAAGCAAAAGAACCCAATTGTTGGCGCTTCTGATCCTTGGGGAGATAATTTCGATTCAACTATGATTTGGGGACCGATGCATGGTGCGAAGTTTTATATCGGCCTGCGCTTTAATTTAGCAAGAAACTAACGGATTTACGATTTACAATTGGAATTACTATATTTGTTGGATTATAAACTTAATAAAATGATGAGCAAAAAACTAATCACTCTGTTGGCTGTAGCGGTTTTAAGTATCGGTACAGCTTTGGCTAAAGATTTGCATACAGTGGTGTTCAAGGTAGAACAAATGTTGTGTCAGAACTGTGAGAAAAAAGTGAAGGACAACATCCGATTTGAAAAAGGCATGAAAAAACTTGCTACCAACCTGGATGCCAAGACAGTAACCATTACCTACGATGCCGAGAAAACCACTATCGAACAATTACAGGCCGGCTTTGAAAAATTCAACTACAAAGCGGTGGTAGTGGAAGATAAAAAAGGAAAATAAAATGGCAAACCGCTTGTCCTTCACCGATTGGGGACTTATCTCATATAGTCAATCTTGGCAGTATCAAACCGAACTGTTTGATGCTATTATTGCTGCAAAGCTAACCGAAAAACCTTATCAGAACGAAGTGATTTTCTGCGAGCATCCGCATGTCTATACGCTTGGCCGTAGCGGAAAAGAAAATAATATGCTGCTTGGTGAAGAACAACTCAACGCCATTGGTGCTACACTTTATCATATTGATCGGGGAGGTGATATTACTTATCATGGTCCCGGTCAATTGGTTTGCTATCCAATTCTGAATCTGGAGCAATTTAAGTTGGGACTAAAAGCGTATGTGCACCTGTTGGAAGAGGCCATTATCCGTGTTTGTGCTTCTTATGGCCTACAAGCCCAGCGCTTGGAAAAAGCTACGGGAGTGTGGTTGGACGGTGATAAGCCTACCGCCCGGAAGATTTGTGCTATAGGGGTGCGAAGCAGTCATTACGTAACCATGCACGGCCTGGCATTGAATGTAAATACTAACCTTCGGTATTTCAGCTACATCCATCCTTGCGGCTTTATAGATAAAGGGGTAACTTCTTTGCAAAAGGAGTTGGGATGTGAACTCCCTATGCATGAAGTGAAAGAAAGTCTAAAAAATCAATTGATTGATTTACTTTGCAATACGCCTGTTTAGTCAATAATCAGTTTATATCCTACTCCTCTTACATTAACTATACGTATGCTCTTGTCCTGAGCTAATTTATGCCGTAGCTTAGTGATAAATACATGCAAACTCCGGGAATTGAAGAAATTGTCGTCGCCCCACAAGTCGAGCAATACACTTTGCATGTTCATCACCCGATTTTTGTTCTCGCACAAGCGTTTTAGTATTTCCGATTCGCGGTGCGAAAGTTCCTGATCAATTCCATCGCAAGATAGCATCTGTGTAACCGGATCAAACAAGTATCGCCCGATTGGGAAGCAGGTTTCTTTCTTATCTTCTTCTTCGAACTTAAAGGCTCTTCCCATCAACGATCTTATGCGGACAATTAACTCCTGCATGCCGAACGGCTTTTTCAGGTAGTCGTTGGCTCCTAACTCAAATCCTTCGACTACATCATTGATCGACGAACGTGCGGTGAGAAACAATACCGGAGTTGTTCGGTCGGTCTGGCGGATGCGGCGTACCATTTCGAATCCATCCATTTTGGGCATCATCACATCGGCTACCAATATATCGGGACGAATGTCGAAAAACAGGCGCAGGCCTTCTTCGCCATCTGCTGCTAAATGTATACTGAAATCGCTTTCTTCCAATGTATCTTTAATGATCATTGCCAACGTTTGCTCATCTTCTACTAATAAAACGCGGCAAGGTGCTGCTTCCGTTTTCTTTTTCATCTTTCAATAGTAAATGCTTAAATCGTTAATTTAAACCGGCTGCCTACTCTCAGTTCGCTTTTTACTTCGATCCGTCCGCCCATTTTCTCTACCATTGTTTTTACATAGAAGAGTCCTAAGCCATATCCTTTGGCATCGTGGCGGTTTCCGGTGGGCACCCGGTAGAATTTATCGAAGACCAGTTTTTGTTTTTCGGGCGAAATACCTATTCCTTTATCCTCAACGGTAACCTCAAGTTTGTTGTTTGCAGCGGTGCGGCAGATTATTTTGACCCAAGCTTCGTTGGTCGAATATTTCACGGCATTGTCTATCAGGTTGCTGATGATGTTGCCCAAATGTGCCCGGTCTGTAAGGACGGTTAAGTTTTCCGGGCAAATCTCTATTTCAACGTGTACAGGTTTTCCGGCTTTTAGTTTATGTTGTTCGATTAAAGCATGGATCAATGGTGCTATCTCTACCTTTTCCGCTTTTAGTCGAAAGGTTTTCCGGCGTTCCATGCTCATCGAGAGGATCTGCTCAACCAGTCCGCTGAGTTTTTGTAGCTGTTCCTGACAGATATTCAGGTATTTATCTCTTAGTTTTTTATCTTCTGACAGATTGAAATTCAGTAAAGCATCGTTTGCTGCATAGGCCACAGCTATCGGGGTTTTTAATTCGTGGGTGATGTTATTGGTGAAATCGCTTTTCATTTCATCCAATGTTTTTTGTTGCATAATGGTGCGTATCAGAAACCAGAATGCTCCACCCAATACCACCAAAATAATGAGGGAAGTGGCCAGTATACCCGCCATTTGTTTTAATATTACCCGGTCGGTTGGTTCTATATATACCCGGAAAGCATATTTTTCCTGTGCATCATATATATGTTCGTAGCGTTGCATTTTTGTTGTGTCAACGGTAGCTATTTGGCTTTCCACTATGGTGCTGTCGTTTTTTATTTGTACAACGCGGGTATAGTGTTGGATGCCCTCCAATCCTGCTTTTTCCAATTCATGATTAAAAATGCTATCGAAACGGAAAATCTGGATAGGCGATGCAACGTCTATCACCGAATGCAATCCGGTTTGTAGTTGAAAGGCCAGAATTTCGAACGCCCGGTAGCCGTCGTACATGCCAAAGCCGCCAGGCAATCCGATAGATTTGGGGTCGAACTCGATTTCTTCGTCTACCATCAGACTGTCTGTAGAAGAGATTTTCTTCTTGATTCTATTTCTTTCTCTTTCTTCTTTTCTGGTTTTCTCATCCTTATCTTTATCGAATGTGGCCGAAAAGCTGATGCTGCCATACGAATCGGCATCTGCTGTCAGTTTCCCGTCTTTGTTTTCGGCCTCGCTCAAACTATCGATTCGCATAAAAAGTTCGATATAGTCGGCGTTGCGAATGGCATTTTCGATCGCAATCTGGTTTTGTTGTTTAGTCGTATTGTACAAATTGACCAACCAATGCGCTTGATATGTAAAGGTTGCAATTAACGACAGGATAACCAGTATGGCTATATATTTAAGAGGTAGTTTCATTTACTATATATCCTAAAATCCGCAACTGAATTTCTTTGCTGTTTCAAAGCAAATACAGTTTTGATTCGGCACTCACATTATTCGGCTATTTCCTTTTCTTTTTAAATATTGGGTGGTCATGTTTCGGATTTAGATAGCAAGGTATTCAGTTTGCATTGGAAAACCAACAGAAATCTGTATATTTTTTCGTCAGGG
>DAIMFE010000141.1:0-6048 GCA_036724805.1 Bacteroides sp. | reverse complement strand
TTAACACAAAAAAACAGACACTTTTACTAACTTTGTTGTTATTTATGAAAATAATGTTTAATGAAACCATATATTGTATTCTTTTTTCTGTGGTGTGTAGTAAATTTTGGGTCTGCCCAAAATAAGTATGAAGTGCGAGCAGCGTGGATAACCACTGCCTACGGATTGGACTGGCCTAGAATAAAAGCTACATCCACAGCCACCACCAACCAGCAAAAGTCGGAATTAATTAAGATTCTCGATAAACTTAAGGAAGCTAATTTTAATACTGTACTCTTTCAGGTAAGAACCAACGATGAGGTCTTTTACCCATCTCGTATTCAATCTTACAACTCTTTGTTGACTGGGAGAGTTAACGGAAATCCCGGATACGACCCTCTTGCTTTTGTTATTGAGGAATGTCATAAACGCGGAATGGAATGTCACGCTTGGATAGTAAGTATTCCTTTAGGAGGAAAAAAACATATTAATTCTTTAGGAAATAATTCTACAGTTAAAAATAATCCTTATATTTGCTTACAATATAAAGGGGCATGGTATTTAAACCCAGGGCACCCTGAGACTAAAAAATATTTAATGAGCATTGTTGGGGAAGTAGTGAATAACTAT
Source organism: Bacteroides sp. (assembly GCA_036724805.1). GTDB lineage: Bacteria > Bacteroidota > Bacteroidia > Bacteroidales > Bacteroidaceae > Bacteroides. The sequence continues at coordinate 5,439 of DAIMFE010000141.1, read as the reverse complement.
GACATCGATGGAGTGCATTTTGATTATTTACGATATCCGGATAACCTAAAAAACTTTCCCGATACCAAAGAATTTAATCAATATGGTAAGGGTTGGAAAATTGATCAGTGGAGGCGAAACAATATAACTGAAATAGTTCGACACTTGTATAATGAAACCAAAAAGTTGAAACCTTGGGTTAAGGTGAGCACTTGTCCGGTTGGAAAGTACAAAGACACTTCCCGTTTTACATCCCGCAGCTGGAATGCTTATTACTCTGTATTTCAAGATGCCCAGGCTTGGCTAGCTGAAGGGATACAGGATCAGTTATACCCGATGATGTATTTCAGAGGGAATAATTTTTATCCTTTTGCATTGGATTGGCAGGAACAATGCAATAACCGACAGATAATACCGGGGTTGGGCATCTACTTTCTTGATCCCAAAGAGGGAAACTGGAATGTGGATGAAGTGATACGCCAAATTCACTTTACCCGGAAAAACAAACTCGCCGGACAGGCATATTACCGCGTAGAATTTTTAATGAATAATATACAGGGATTATATACCGAAATTATTAGCGGTTTCTATACTACACCTGCACTTCAACCCGCTATGCCATGGCTGGATAATATTGCTCCCACCAAACCTCCTTACATTAATGCTTCTCACAACGATGGATATGTAAACATCAATTGGGGGAAATCTACCGATAACGATCACCGGAATGAGCCGTATTATGTACTATACGGATCGGATACTTACCCGGTGGATATTACTAACCCGAAGAACATCATAGAACAGCAGATACGAAAAAATAGCTATATTTATGCTCCGGTGCTGCCGTGGGAAGAATATGATTATTACGCAGTTACAGCGGTAGATAGGTATGGTAACGAAAGCGAACCTGAACAAATAAAATAGTTGAAAGTTACCATGCGGCATTGTTATTTAGCTTTCAGCTTTCAACTAATTAAAGCCCATGCATGGTGGTGTGAATCAGGAGTTACAGGAACCAATGGCAAATAGCCTTTGGCGATTTTTCCATCGATTATTATCAGCGGATTCGTTTTCCGGTATAATTCGGTGGTGATCTTTAGTTTCCTGGAAGATGGATAGAAATCTACCAGGAAATTACCGGAAACGCCCGGATGAAGGTAGTGATCGTATAAACTACGGCATACCATCCCCATCGTCATTCTGAGATTAATCTCTACACACGGATGAATTTTGTATGCCGAGCCATTGTTACTTCTGCATACCATCATATCCACTCCAAAGTAGCCTACATGCGCTTTTGGAATAATACGGCTTAATTCTTCCACTAATTTCAACCTCAATTCCATCAGGGTCGACTTGGGAACGTATTTATTAATCTTTTCAACAATCCTGTCATTGTTAGTCAACCAATTGCCCATATACGCTCCACTGGCTGTTGTTCTAAACAACGAATATCCGGCAAAAGTAATAACACCCCATTTATTTACATGAAATTGCATGGAAAAATCCAGCTCTTTCTTGTACAAGGGTTCTGCCACCACTCCACCCTGTTGTTTTAAAATATGGGTGCACCACTGTTTTGTTGGTAATGTAAATTTGCCTTCACACCAGATTAACCCTTTGCCGCTACTAGACAATGGAGCCTTTAAAATAGAATCATCCCGGCTTTCAACATAGTCGCAAATTTCTTCAATGTGTGTAAAGTAATGAGATTCTCCACAGAAGTTCTCGTTTAGCACCAGTTTTGGCAACAGTTCTACTGCCAATAGCCTGCTGGAATATACACGTAGTTCCTGCAATTCTTCTTGCGAGAGAAGTTTATCCGGCCGCATTCCCAGTCTGTGTAATTTATTTAATACAACCGGATTCCATCCCCATGGAGATGGCTGAAGCTCGCAATCTGTTAATCCCATATCCACAGCCGAACATAAGGAAGGCAAATGCGGAAAGAATTGTTGCATCTCCTCCAGAAATATTTTATTATAAGCCGATGGTGCCAACACCGAATCCTTTTCATCAGCATACCAAACCGGAAGCAAAGCCAGGTCTGTAGCCAATCGCTGCACATTGGATGATGGCATATAATTAGGGTCAAAGTTGGCAAGCGCTAACTCATGATCGGGGTTAAAGAGATATAGTTTATTCATTTGAAGATACAAAATTAGCTATTTATTTCGACATAGGTACAATTTGCTGACAATTGGTATTGACTTTTGTCGATTTACTCTTTTCAATAAGTTCTCCGATGTTCCCATGGTTTTTAGAGCCAGTATAGATAATAGTTTTACAACTACACGATGGTAGAACTAATAAGACGAAAATTAAATATAAACAATTACAAACTATTGTTGATGACGTGATTTTTTTCAGAATACATATTCCGATTCTTAAGGCCTTGTTTTGTTCCATGTTTTATGATGTATCTGTGTTTATGGTTTGATTATGTTAACTGCGTTGTATCGTGTTTTGCAAAATTAATCAACAGATAAAAATATATACAAAAATAGATGCGGTAATAAGAGTATTAGAAGAATAAAAAGAGGTTTAGGATAGTATTCTTGAGTGTTGGTTTTATGATATTTATACAATGTCGTTTAGTTACCGCACCAAACTATACTCCAATTTTATTTTCCCATACAATCCAATTGTTAACTATCACTTGAATGCCAATGAAACCTTCATCGCCAAATTCTTCTTCTTTAAATTTTATAACAAAGTTCCACTCACTTTGCCTATCGAGAAACTCTTGTAACGACATAGGATTTCCATCGGGCGAATGCCTTTTCAATTCTTTTATTAGGTTGATTAAATCTTCCTCCCAAACAATTTTGTTAGTTTGAGTATTTCGTACCTTCAACCGGTAATCGTATCCTTGCATATCCAGTAATCGCATTGTTTTAATCCGTGCTACCGAAACTTCGGTTATACTTTCTCCGGGTTCCAGATAATAAGGAGTATAAGTGAGTTGCTCTTTCAATTGGGGTGAATTGTCATATCCATAAATACCCCATTCCGGAGTATCGATTTCGACAGTATACGGAAGATTTGTAATGTTTTCTACCTGTTTATTGTTAGTTAATACAATATTAAATTGATTGGTTTCTCTGATAAGGAATACAGGCCATGTTGAAAGTTCTGTTTTGTATTCGATTGTTTGAACTGGCGCCATCCATATATTCTGAAATTCATCGGATACTATTTCTGATGAATGTTTTAGGGATAACTGTATATCTTCCAGCATAGTTGTTCCGGGTGTAGGTGGATTTCCGGAATAATCCGTTATTTCAAATTCATCCGATAAACCTCCTATGGTTAATATTTTGCATCGCGCGAAAATGGGGTCATCTCCAAGAAATATTTTGTTTTCTTCTATCAATTCTTCGCGTAGTGCATGTTTAGTGAGTAAATAACGATTGTCCATGCCGAAAAACAGTACATCTACACTATTTACCTGTGATTTAAATGCATCTGCATATTCCATATTGTGTTCATATTTGAACTCCAGATACACACCGCAATCGCTTCTGTCTTCATCGATAGAATCACACGAAAGCAGTGCAACGGGTAATAAAAGAATAAGAGCCAGTTTTGCCAATTCGTTATGTATTAATATTTTGTTCATATTGATACGGTTATGTGTTTTTTAAATTTAAGTAAATAATAGATGATGATTTCTTTAGATGCCAAATTGTGGCCGATCGGAACCCAGGAGTAGTAAGTAGCAAAAAGAAAAAATCAAGTTTTACCGCTGAGTTTAGCAAAACCATAAAGAGGAATCCGGATTATCATATTTTATTAATACAAATATATAACAATGCGAATTACCAAAAAAGGCGATATAGATAGGTATAAAGCGAGAGCTGATTAATTTGGACAAAAATATTTGTAGAACCAGTTTTCTTTGCGTTATTTCATAAATATGATGTGCAAAAAGTAGATATAACAGATGTGTATTTTAAAATAAGTCTTAAAATGATAAAAAATAGTCAATATGTTGTATTTGTATACTAAAAAGGAAATTTTCTCAAATTAATTTGATCTTTTAAGCCAGTTATTATAATTTTATATGTGGATTTAATACATATGATGATGAAAAAGAAATTGCATGATAGCTTTTTGTTGGAGCTATCTAAACATTTTCCAAGAAAAGTAGATATGGTAAATTTCATTTGCGATGAATTCGCCTTTGAAAAAGAAGCTATATACCGCAGGCTTTCGGGAAAAGTAAATTTTACGGCCGATGAAATGGGTGTTATTTCCAAGAGATTGGATATATCACTGGATAACTTGCTTTATGAGGATGATAAGTTTCAGCGGGTTCCATTTATTATGAACCAGCCATTGCAATTTAATTCAATGGATTCAATATGTAACTCTATTGAAGCAACTTTGCAATTAGTGGAGAATATGAATAACGATGAGCCAACAGAGCATGGCTGCATTTATAATATTCTTCCTTTAGAATTTATTTTTGATTACCCTCTTCTTTGGAAGTTTTGTTTCTTTAGATTGGGTTATTATTTTGTTAAGTCGGATGAGTTTAAGAATTTCAATGACTGGGCTTTACCCATAAAGCTCTTTAATCTCTCCAAAAAAATTGAACAGATTTATAATTACAGAAAAGTTTTCTATATTTGGGATATTTCCTTGCTCTGGTCCTTTTGTTTGGATATTGAAAATTTTATGGCCATTGATATTATTAATACGCAGGAAGGGGAAGATATTAAGAATGATTTGAAAAAAGTATTATTTGATATTGAAAAGATACTGGATGGTACTTATAGGCCTCAATTTAATTTTGCCCCCGAAACAGATTTTTACGTATCGAATGGAGCGTTGGGTTTTAGTGGTGTGTATTACCAAAACTCTCATTCTAGCTATGCCTTGGTGGGCAACACGTTTAACAATATGGTTGTAAACAATGCGCGCGATAACTTTGATAAAGTAAAAGGATGGATAAAATCATTTCAGAATATATCCACCCATATTTCCGGTAGCGGAAGAAGAGAAAGGAAATTGTTTTTTGATAACCAGCGGAAAATTTTGGATAAGTTTTGAGACTATATGAAAAAGGAATCCACTAAAGGGAGAGGAGTTTCCATACAGCATCGCAACTCCTCTCCCTTTGGGAAAGAAGCGAAAAATAATCCTATAGATAAACAAGCATTTTATGAGGATGTTTATTCGGTGATAGCTGAAATTCCTGAAGGCAAAGTAATATCGTATGGTGAGATTGCTTTGTTATTAGGTAAACCACAATATTCTCGTATGGTAGGAAGAGCATTAAAATTTGTGCCTGATGATTTATCACTTCCGTGCCATAGAGTAGTTAACTCACAGGGACGGTTGGCACCGGGCTGGCTCGAACAGAGGATGTTATTAACAGGCGAAGGTGTAAAATTCAGATCAAATGGAGCAGTTGATATGAAGAATTACAAATGGAACTGGCAAGAGATTTAA
>DAIMFE010000140.1:0-6123 GCA_036724805.1 Bacteroides sp. | reverse complement strand
GCTAAAACTCTTCACTTCCGAACTGGATATTGAATCATTGCGTAAGCAACTGGATGTTTTCGACCAGATATGCTCGGGCTCCCGCCCGCATCCCGGCTTCACGGACGACTTAGATAAAACTTTCGATAGATTATTCAAGGAATTGGTCTTATAAACTTATATAACACCTGTTCGGGGCATGCCGAAACGATGTAGATTATTCTCTCTGAAAGGAGATTAGCTGCTTCTTAAACTCAGTTTCGCCAGATAATCATAATGCTTTCCTTCTTTCACTAATTCAGCCTTAAATCCATGCTCCATAGCATAGAGGCTAAGAGTTTCGAAGTCGATATACAGCCAGTCGAAGGTATCTCCTTTGATGTTTTTGTATTGCATCTGATAATCAATCTCTCCATAGTAATCTCCCGCTATATCTATCAGGTAACTGCCGTCTTCTTCTTCAAACAGATATTTCAGATCACTCGAATCCATAAGTATGGATCCGCCGGGGCGAAGTAACAATTTCATTTTGCGAAAGAATGCGGGTAAATTCTCAATCTTTCCAATGATTCCCGAACCATTCATTAACATCAGAATGGTATCGAAAGAATCAACAAATTTCTCATTGAATAAATTAATTAACCGAACATCTTTAACCTTCTTCTTTTCCATAACACTCACCGATAGGGGAGAAATATCTATGGCGGTGACTTCTTTTTCCATGTCTTGTAGTGCTAGAGCATGGCATCCACTGCCTGCGCCAACATCCAGTATTCTTCCTTTTGCAATATCTAAAGCCGTTTTTTCGAGCAACGGCATCTGATTGTAATTGCGGAATAATTGTTTAACCGGTATTTTATCTTCATCGAATTGCGAAGAAAATACCCGTAATTTATCCGCTTTATGGTTGTTGAAATAATCCGCTATAGCAGCCCCCATTGGATCTTTATCGGGGGAAAGAACGTTTGTAGTAATACTCATATTGTTTTTTCTTGATGCGCAAAGATAAATCTAACTCAATTAAAAAGACTATCTTTGCGCCAAAATATTTTCCATATATGAGTAATGAAATAGAAAAAGCAATGACGGGAGGGATCGTTTTTAAAGGAAAAGCAAAAGATGATTCCGGAAAAGACGAGAAGAAGGTGAAGACAAAAGCTAAGAAAACTACTTATATAAAGGGCACGCATGGTTCGGCAGCAGCCAAGAAGAAAGCTGAAATCAGGAGGAAGAGAGCGAGTAGACATAAATAATGAACCGGAAAAGGAGAATTGAGAATTATGCGAATCCGCATAGTAATTCTCAATTTTCCATTTCCGGTTCTATTTTACCCACACATTAATAATCTCCCCAATAAACATTTTATTGAGTTGTTTACCCGACCATTCTTCTTTCACCTTCTCGTTAGAGATGGCTTCGGGAGTAAGAGATTGGGAAACAAGTTTACGGCACTCGATGATAAGCCATGCTTCACCAAAAGCCATACTACCTTCCGGGGTTGAGATAGGAGTTAGTCCTGATCCTTTTACTTTATCAGTGTTTTTGCCGGAATTACTTCCACAGTATTGCAATGCCTGTCGATAAGCTTCGGTATAGAATGTAAATGTATATGTATCATTCTTTTCCATTAATTGGTAGGTGTATCGGGTAGGATTAATAAAGCACATAGCAATGGGTTTACCAAACAGCACCCCTAGTCCGCCCCAGCTGGCAGTCATCATATTGAACTGATCTTTCTTACCTGCTGTAATAAGCATCCAGTCGTCATTAAGCATTTTGATAATATTACCCGGCAATTTATCGGGTGAAATAGACCTGTAACCTTCCGGATTGCCTGGAGTAATTGAACTAGGAGCTACTTGAATATTAACCGGTTCGCGAACAGTAGGCACTTCGCCGGGTTGCATTGGAGTAACGCGTTTTCCAACCACTTCCGGTTGAGCGTTGGTAACGGTCACCACTGTCGGAGGAGCCGTTTTCGCACCTATTCCAGAGAGGTTTACAGCTATCTCTTTCTGAGCATCGGTAAACAAATCTTCGAAATAGTCAACTGTTTTGGTGCGGAACTTAGATAAACCCCGTACAATTTTTGTTTGAGCTTTGTTTAATGCATTCTTGTCCGCAATATAATCTTCAGCGGTTATTTTTTCATCTTCGTAGGTATACCTTATTCTTTCTGCTTCAAAAGAAATCTTTCCCGGAGAACATATTGCATTTAATTGACAATTCAGCATGGCTCTGTCTAGCGAAAGAGCAGAAGATTTGAACACCAGATATTCATCAATGGCTCCGGATATAACTCCGGAATTACGGTCGGCATAAACAATCCGGCTATTGTTATCATTCTTTTTTAACCTTCCTTCCATCCATTTATGGACTTCATCGTATATTACTTCCTGCGAAATTCCGGGTAAGCTGAATTCTTTTTTGAATACTACTTTACCATCTTCTTCGGGTACGGCTCCTGCGAGGTATTTGGCATCCTCTTGTGCGTTTAACGCAAATGGCAGACACAATAGCAAGATAATTACAAAATAAAATTGCTTTTTCATTGGGTACTATTTTAAATTTCAAATGTTTTTTCCCTGTGGGTTATCGCCAGAAAACGAATACCGTTAGCTTCGGCTATGGATTTAAATGCATATCCATGACTATGATTATGATTATAGTCTTCGGTAAAACGCATAGGTGCGAATATACTGGTTTTTATTCGTTCTACAAATTGTATAGGCTACCATTAAGCAAAAAAGGGCACGGTTCCACAACCATACCCTTTATAATTTCTTTGATCAGAGATTACTTTTTTGAGGTTTCCAAAGATGCTTTTCTGAAATCTTTCATTAATTTTTCGATTTCTAATGAGGCTTTACGAGCTCGAGTGCCTGCAGCTTTGTTACCATTTTCGATTTGAGCGTTAGCGTCTTTATTGAAGCCAGCCACTAACTCTGACATTTTTTCAACCAGTTCTTTCATAATAATACTATATCTATGTTAATAATGTGCGGCAAAAATACATTCTTTCCTGAAATAAACGAATATTATTAGGTTTTTTTTTAAAATAATCTTGGATTTTGTTAGTAAAAACCACCATTTGGGAGTTTTTATATACATTTGCACTCATGAAATCACAGAAGGAGACGAAATCCGTACCTGTCATGATATCGGAAGGTGGGACATCAAAAATAAGATTTTAAGTACGGAAATTCGGATACACGAAACTTCGGCGCTATCATAAATCTACTACTGTTATACCGGCTCCTCCAAATTGTACATGTTCATCAGCAAAGTGTCGCACTCCCGATACCGATTGCAAGTACTGACGGATAATTGAACGTAATGCCCCCGTTCCTGTTCCATGGAGAATACGGACACGATCCATCCCTACAAGAATTGCATCATCAATAAAATAAGTTACTGCTTGAAGTGCTTCATCTCCACGCATTCCCCGTACATCAATATCTTGTTTAAAGTTAAGTTTCTTTTCATAGACATTATCATGGGTTTGCGTGCTGACAAAGGTACTTTTAACATCAATCGCTTTCGGCTTTCCGGTAGTAGTTGAGCGTTCTAATCGATCCAACTTTACTGTAGATTTTATCATTCCAAAAGCCACAACAGCTGTTTTATCATTAATTGCGAGTACTTCTCCTATATTGTTCTGTCCTTTTAGTTTTACCTGCGTACCAACGGTAATAGGTTCTTCCTTTCTAACGGCAGGCTTTGGTGTTTCTACAGATTTTGGATTGTTCTTCTTTTCTTTCTTCCGGCCTTGCTTTTCGCGCAGTTTATCCATTTTTCGGGCAATCTTGTCCTCCTGTTCTTTAGCAATAAGATTTTCAATAGATTGTCGAAAATCAGTCAACTCCTGACGTACCTGCCGGGTTTTTTCTTTTTCCGCCTGCGACTCCTTTATAGTACGTATTGTGTTTTCAATCACCGCGTTAGATGCTTGCATCAACCGTTCTGCATCATCTTTTGCTTTCGCGATAATTTCCTTGCGCGATTTACGCAATTCTTCAATATCAGCTTCATAGCGGGCAATCGTTTCCTCCATTTTCTTTTCCCGCTGACGAATGGTTTGGCGCTTACCTTCCCAATAACGTTTATCGCGTACAATATCCTGAAGGTATTTATCTGCATTGATATATTCGCTTCCAACAATATCGGATGCATCAGCAATTACATCTTCCGGCAAACCTATTTTGCGGGCTATTTCCACAGCAAATGAACTTCCGGGATTGCCAATTTGTAACTGGAAAAGTGGCTGCATCAAATGGCGGTCGTACAACATAGCTCCGTTTGTTATCCCTTCATGGTCTTCGGCATAATGTTTCAAGTTCTGGTAGTGAGTAGTAATAACTCCGAAAGTGCGTTTTTCGTTGTATCTTTTCAATACAGCTTCGGCGATAGCTCCACCAATCTGGGGTTCAGTTCCACTACCAAATTCGTCAATAAGTATGAAACTATGCTCGTTACTATTTTTCATCATCGCCTTCATATTGGTAAGATGAGATGAATAGGTGCTAAGATCATCTTCAATAGATTGCTCATCGCCAATGTCGATAAATATGCTTTTGAACAATCCTGCGTGACTACGTTCATGCAGAGGAATCAGCATTCCGGATTGCAGCATATATTGAAGCAACCCAACCGTTTTAAGGCAGACGGACTTTCCTCCGGCGTTAGGGCCGGAAATAAGTAATATGCGTTGTCCTTCGTGCAGTTCAATGTCCAATGGTACTACTTTTTTTCCGTGCTTTGCCAAAGATATTTGCAGTAGCGGATGCACAGCCATTGTCCAATCCAACAATTGTCGATTTTCCAGTATTGGCGCAATGCTATTTGTTTGTATAGCAAAGTAAGATTTCGCTCGTATGAAGTCTATTTCAGCAAGGAACTCATACGACTGCAATATTTCAGGTATTGCGGGTCGTACAGTATCAGAAAAGGCGGTGAGAATACGAATAATTTCTCGGCGTTCTTCTGCTTCAAGTTCTCGGATACGGTTGTTGGCTTCAACCACTTCCGCCGGTTCGATAAAGACTGTTTTTCCACTGGCAGATTCATCGTGTACGATTCCTTTGATCTTACGTTTCAACCCGGGAGCAACGGGAATAACCAGTCGGCCATCGCGCATAGTTGGTGTTACGTCCTTATCAACATATCCTTCGGATTGTGCATTACGAAGAATGCTGTTCAACGATCGGGAAATGCTGCTCATGGTATTCATGAGTTCCCGTCTAATACGAGATAGTTCGGAAGAAGCATTGTCCTTGATTTTTCCGTATTTATCGAGTATCTGATCTATTTTGGTAATGAGTTGTGGAAATACCGCTATGTCACCAGCTAATCGATGAAGGCTTGGGTAAGGTGTTTCTTCTTCTTTATTGTCACCATCCTTTTGCTGAAGAAATTTCACGATGTCCCTGATTGTTTCAAGTGAACGATGAAGATCAAACAGTTCCTGCTCATCGAGGTACATTCCTTCTACGCGAATACGTTTCAGTGACGAGCGTACATCAAAGAAATGTTGGTCGGGAAAATTATCTTCTTCCTGTATGATGCGAACAAATTCTGTTATTTGATTGAGTTGTTCGTTTATGTTTTCGAAGTTATCGGAAAAGGCCATTGCGTTTACCCGCTCTTTACCGAGTGTACTAAGGCTTTTATCTTTCAATAATTGCCTTATCTGGTCAAATCCGATCTTCTGTTCAAAGTTATGTGGATATATCATTTCTCTCATTTTCGTTAGGAGTACAAAAATACAATCTTTTTGCGATTATTTTTGTCGAAAGTTTGCATTATTCAAAACTATTCGTACCTTTGCATCGCTTTTAACGAAAAGCGCATTGTTTTTAAAGTATTGGAGAGGTGGCAGAGTGGTCGATTGCGGCGGTCTTGAAAACCGTTGAACTGAAAGGTTCCGGGGGTTCGAATCCCTCTCTCTCCGCAATAAACGCTGAAAATCAGCAAATTACAAAATAAACACCCAGTTTTACACCCAATAATGCAAATCTGGGTGTTTTTGCATTATTTAAGATGAATCAAGCATCCCTTATCCACACCAGTTTACTACTGCGTCACTTTTCCAAATACAAGAGAGGCAAATCCTTAGAAATATCAAGGTTGTGAGTTATAAGTTAA
>DAIMFE010000139.1:0-6204 GCA_036724805.1 Bacteroides sp. | reverse complement strand
CAATGAAATAAGAAAGATACAAACCGATTCTAAAAAAAATATCATCCAGCAAATGGTTGATGATAAGAAGAAAATTCGTGAGTATATAAAAGAACATGGTACATTAGAAGGATTTGAAAGTGAAACAATTAAATTTGCTAAGCCATTTTAATTTTAACTATTCAAATGCTGAGCATGCGTATATATTCAGTACGGATGATGATGTTAATTATTTCGTAACATTCCTAGAATATCAACATGTGATGGATGTTGAATTTCCTATTTATTCCTTTATTATTGACAGGTATCCTGAAAATAAAAAAAGTAAAGACCTTCAAAATAAAATAAGAAATACCATTTTAATTATATTATCCAATTTCTTTGAAAACAACCAATCTGCACTTGTTGCAATATATGATAGTTTGGATGGCAAGCAGTTATACAGGAAAAAATTATTCAACAAATGGTATAATGAGTTCAATGGTGGCATTATAAAAAAGAAAGAAGGGAAATTCAAGGCTAACAATGAAGAAACTTATGCCATTGCAATCTATTCTTCAAACCATCAATTTTGTAGTGAAATTGAAGAAAAGTTTGAGAAACTCCTCAAAAAGAACTTTTATAACGAATAACCGCCATTAAAAAAGTATTTAAAAATGCAAACCCACCCATAGAAAGTTTGCATTTTTTTATCCCTGATATAACTTTTTTTTTTACCTTTGCACAACACAAACAATGAACGGCATTATGAAACAGCAAATCCTACCCTTTTTTCTTGTAGTGATAATCTTGCACTTATCTTCGTGTAGTGATGATCCGGCTCCTAGCTACTATGATCAAAATGTTCAACAGCTCACTTCGTATGTGTACAAAGAATACACTTTCGGCAATGATGAAGTTGAGGAAGGTTTACCTATTAAGCTTATTAAAGAAATTAAAGTGTACAAATTTAATGGCGAGAATCAAGGTAACCTCGAAATCTATGGTCCCTTAGAGGATGATAAGCTCTTTGGATTTAAGAATAAAACTGCTTTTACTTGGGATTTAACCGGGAGCAGCCATCAACACTTAGTTGTTGATTACAGTAGAAGTCTGGAATTTAAAGATATAGCATTTACTTTTGAATCAATGACTTATACCGGTGATAACACCCAAAAACAATTAGTTAAAGAACTGGCAACCGATGTTCCTTTATCCGATGATGTGACTTATTATGTAGAAGACATGGTAAGCTACCCTTATTCTCACCTATATGTAGATTATATATACCTGGCTCCCGCATTACTTACCATTAAAACATCCAATGGAATAATGAAGAAGCACGCTCCTATCTACCCTTTAAAGGGCGAATTAAGAAAGATAGAAAGCAATCAAGATTTATATATCTATATGGTAACCGATAATAAATCATCTGCTTATAGCTATACTTTCACCCCGTCTAAAATACCATTTCAGCCAACTACCGGAAAATATTACTTCTATATAGGGAAGTATACTCAGAAAACAAAGGAATTGGAGAAGATAACGAATAAGGTAGAATATAAGGTGAAATAATTTACGATTAGACGATTTACGATTGAAATTACATGTATACCATCTTATGTTATTTCAATCGTAAATTGTTTAATCATAAATCAATTTATTCTGCTTTCCGCAACACTACCGCAGTGCGGGCAGGAACATACAATTTCAACCACTCCTTCTTCTCTCCCTCATAGAGAGCATCATAAATGGTGAGATGCTTAATGGAATCATCGGTAAGTCCATTACCACCATATAACGGACTGTCGGTATTAAGAACAACCTCATAAGCACCCGGAGACACAAGGAAACCATAATCGGTAAATGATCTCATTGGATTGAAATTGAATACAAAAACAAGTTCTCCACGCTGGAAGGCCAATATCTGATCGCCATCATTATGCCATATTTCCTGAACATTTGTTTTTTCAAACGCGGGTACACTCTTTATTGTTTTAAGCATTGCTGCATCAAAATCACCTAAGCAATGGTAAGTTAGGCGCTGATTGTCGACTAAATCCCACTGACGGCGAGCATATTTGTACGACCATCCATTGCCCTCGCGTGGGAAATCAATCCATTCGGGATGTCCGAATTCATTTCCCATAAAGTTGAGATATCCACCATTTATAGTTGAAGCCGTTAGCAAGCGAATCATTTTATGCAATGCTATTCCTCGGTTTACTACATAGTTTTCATCTCCCCTTTGCATGTGCCAATACATGTCGGCATCAATCAGGCGAAATATAATCGTTTTATCTCCTACCAATGCCTGATCATGACTTTCCGCATAAGAAATGGTTTTTTCATCTGCCCTACGATTGGTAACTTCCCAGAACATGCTCGATGGCTTCCAATCTTCATCTATTTTTTCTTTAATGGTTTTAATCCAGTAATCCGGAATATTCATAGCCATCCGGTAATCAAATCCGTAACCTCCTTCTTCGGATTTTACCGCTAACCCCGGCATACCCGAAACTTCTTCGGCAATGCTTATGGCATTGGGGTTAATCTCATGTATCACATCATTAGCCAACGTAAGATAACAAATGGCATTGCCATCTTGGTGCCCATTATAGTAATCGCCATAATTCATGAAAGCCTCACCAAGGCCGTGACTATAGTATAACATAGAAGTAACTCCATCAAAGCGGAAACCATCAAAACCAAATTCTTCTATCCAATATTTACAGTTGGATAAGAGAAAATGCATTACTTCATTCTTTCCATAATCAAATAGGAGTGAATCCCATGCCGGATGTTCATGCCGGGAACCTGAATAAAAATACTGATAAGGATCACCGGCAAAGTTACCTAATCCTTCTACCTCATTCTTTACAGCGTGAGAGTGTACTATATCCATAATAACCGCCAACCCTAATGCGTGGGCAGTATCTATTAATTCTTTTAATTCATCGGGAGTGCCAAAGCGCGATGATGGCGCGAAGAAACTGGATACATGGTAACCGAAACTTCCATAGTACGGATGCTCCTGAATGGCCATTATTTGTATGCAGTTATATCCCGCTTTAACAATACGGGGAAGAATCTTCTCGCGGAATTCATTATAAGTTCCTACTTTTTCTTCATTTTGCGCCATACCGATATGACACTCATAAATTAAAAGCGGATCTATATTGGGTTTGAAATTCTTTTGTTTGATTTTATACGGCTTTTCAGGAGCCCACACCTGAGCACTGAATATTTTAGTGTTTTCATCCTGTACTACACGGTTTGCCCATGCGGGAATACGTTCTCCGTAGCCGCCGTCCCAATGAACAACTAACTTATACAGATCACCATGCCGGATTTTTCCATCGGCCAGATTTATTTCCCAGTTACCATTTTCAATACGGGTAAGAGCGTAATCTTCGCTCTGTTCCCAATTGCTAAAAGTTCCAATCATGTAAATCTTTGTAGCGTTGGGCGCCCACTCTCTGAATACCCAGCCGGAAGCAGTTCTATGCAGACCAAAATATAAATATCCGGAAGCAAACTCGGCCAATGTTTGTTTATTATTATTGGTCAACTCGGCTTTCTTTTTCCAGAAGTATTCGTAACGTCCGATAATGGCATTTTTATATGGCTCAAGCCATTGATCGTTCTTTATTAACTTCAAACTCTTTTCCATATATCAAAAAGTTTAACAGCTTTATGATTTTACTTTAACAATTACTTTCTTCACTCCATTGGGCGAAATAGCAGGTGCATGGCCATCTTGTGGAAAAAAGACAGCAAACATACCCGGTTTAATTGTGAGGTATGTATCTGCCAGCCCTTCAAAGAAGGTAATATCCTTGTCGGGATTGTAAGGAGCATCCACCGGCAAACAATCTTTTCCGGGTGTATATCCCATTATTTCTTCCGCAGATAAAGGAATCTGAATATCAATAAATTCATTATGGGTTTCAAGCCTGGCTTCCTCTTTAGATTTGGGAGCAGCATGAGTAACATTCACAATAAGCTTATCATCCTCGAGTACTATTTTACCCGGTTCCAACGTATTCAAGTTGGTTTTCTCCATAAATTCAATGAACTTGGGAAACAATGGGTTGAGAATGGCATACTTTGCGAGATTCTCCAGTCTGTCAACTATCATGATTATATAGGTTTTAGTGATTTTTAGCTTTATTGTTCTTCGAACTCGTCAATTGTATAATTAACGAAATCCGCAAACCTTTTTAATTGCTTAAAAACATCATCTGTCTTATCGAAAAAATCGGGAGAGGTAAAGAACTCATCAGGTACATTATAACTACACACATATTCTTTACACTTAAGATAATTGATGTATTTGAAATCTTTTGGAAAACCCTGAGGAGCGGTTTTGAGAAAGTTATCTCCTATTACGGGGAAATATTTTTTAAATTCAGGATCTTCTACTATTGATACATATTCATCAATATTATCGTATACAGCCTGACGCAATTCCTTTAGCAATTTTGATGAAGGACAGATGTTTCCGCCAGCCAACAAACAGTTACCGGGTTGTATATGGATGTAATATCCACAATGATCGGATTTTTTCCCTTTGGCATTTATATATCCGCCAAAATGTGTTTTATAAGGAGTTTTATCCGGAGAGAACCGTGTATCTCTATATATTCTATAGGTGCAATCTTTTACTTGAACACCTTTAATGCTTTCATCGAATAATGCGATTCTGGAAATTACTGTAGAGAGAAGTTTTTCAAACTCGATACGGGCTTTTTCATATTTGTCCCGATTTTCGTTGAACCATTCGCGATTATTATTGGCGGCCAGTTCTTGCAGAAAGTGAAAGATAACAGCTATATTCATTAAAATTTCTTTTTCTGTTTTTGATTTTACAAACGTACTATTTTTTTTTTAATATCCGGTAGTAAGCGCATAAAAAATGAAAACACCAGCCTAAAAAGACCAGTGTTATTCATTTATCACTAACAGACGCTTCTGTTATTGATGTACTTACTTATCACAAGCGGGTACGATCCTATCCAATTAATCTTATATCTAATACAGTGAAAAACTATAATATTAACAGATAGTATTGTTTTTTGTTCACTTATGATGAGAAAAAAATATACTTTTTTTGTTCTTTTTTCTTTATTGAAACTTGTAACTAACGAAAGCAAACCGTTTACTGTCTGGTGCCCAAGAGTTTACGTTGATTGTTCCTTGTCCGCCAAATAATTGTGTAAGGGTTTTTACATCTCCGCCCTTTGAAGAAACTATGCGCAATTCTACATTTTTATTTGCCAAATGCTGCCCGGGTTCAAGATCACCTTTATAATAGGTTATAAATATTACAGATTCTCCATCCGGTGACACATGTGGAAACCATGAATTCCGCGTTTCATCAAATGTTATTTGTGTTTGCTCGGATCCATCTGCTTTCATCCGCCATATTTGCATTAATCCGGTACGCACCGAATTAAACCATATATATTTTCCACAAGGAGAATATTCCGGGCCATCATCTAATCCATCGGCAGTGGTTAGTCGCACTTCTTCACCACCGATAGCCGGAATAGTATAAACATCATAATTACCATTCCGCTCGGCACAATAAGCCAGTTGCTTTCCATCGGGGCTCCAGCCATGCAAGTAGCTGGGGGCCATGGGGGTTACTAGCTGAGGGGCTCCACCCGTAATGGGTAAAGTATATATACGCGATTTACCATCTTCTTTTGTTCCATGGCTTACCGCTATTTGTTTACCATCAAAAGAAAGAACATGATCATTATTGCACCTGTTTGCATATCCTGTGTCAATGGATTCAGGCTCCGATGGGGAATCAGGTGATATTTTATAAAGTTTACCTTTACTATTATAAACGAGAAATTTACCATCCATCGTCCAATTGGGAGCTTCTATCAAATAGGGAAACTCTTTTACAATTACTCTTTTACCGGTAGTAACATCCATTATTTCAAGAATGCTTACTACCTCTTGTTCTTGGGCATAAATCATACTGCCCCAACTTAAATAAACAAAAAACAGAATGTATTTCATAAGAATTTATTTGTCAGTTCGCTGTGTTATAAAACGCTGAATACTAATTAATTAATTTATTTGCAATTATACTAAAACAAAAAATGGAACTTTTCACAAAGCTCCATTTTTCAGTTTTCAATAGGTATTAGTTTTTTTAAGGTAAAAAGATTGTTTTCAGGATAACGGTGCAAATATAACGGGTTTTTACAATACTAAACAAATTATAAA
>DAIMFE010000138.1:0-6342 GCA_036724805.1 Bacteroides sp. | reverse complement strand
TGGGTAATAATGCCGCATGGTGTAGGGGCGGGCCTTGTGTCCGCCCTTGAATAAACATACGACACCTAATGCAGGGCGGAGAGTTTAAATAAATCTTAATGATTTATATATACGCCAAATATTTATTAATTTAGCAAACTTAATATAAATACTGAGCGTAACTCGTGTAACTTAGCGTTTAATTTTAAATACTTAAATATGAATTTAGTTGATCGTTTTCTTAACTACGTTAGTTTTGATACCCAGTCTGATGAAAACTCGGAAGTAACCCCAAGCACACCGGGACAGATGGCGTTTGTGAAATACCTGAAAACCGAACTGGAAGAATTAGGATTGGAAGAAATATCGTTGGATGAAAACGGATATCTATTCGCAACACTTCCATCGAACATCGAAAAAGAAGTTCCTACCATTGGTTTTATTGCCCATGTTGATACCAGCCCGGATATGAGTGGGGAAAATGTTAACCCCCGTATTATTCATCATTACAATGGTAAAGACATTATACTTTCTGCCGAAGAAGAAGCCTACATTCTTTCTCCCGAAATGTTTCCTGAACTGCAAAATCATATAGACGAAGATATTATTGTTACCGATGGCAAAACCCTGCTCGGTGCCGATGATAAGGCGGGTATTGCCGAGATCGTCTCAGCGATTGCTTACCTGAAAGAACATCCTGAAATTAAACATGGTAAGATCCGCATCGGCTTTAATCCGGATGAAGAAATTGGCTTGGGCGCCCACAAGTTTGATGTAGAGAAATTCGGATGCGAATGGGCCTACACAATGGATGGCAGCGAAGTTGGTGAACTGGAATATGAGAATTTCAACGCGGCATCGGCGAAGGTAACGATTAAAGGAAGAAACGTTCACCCGGGATATGCAAAGCATAAAATGTTGAACTCCATGCGTATCGCAGCGCAATTTATCTCGATGCTTCCTCGTCATGAAACTCCGGAGCATACCGAAAAGTACGAAGGCTTTTACCATTTGGTAGGCATGCAGGGAGATGTGGAGCAAAGCACATTAAGTTACATCATCCGCGACCATAACCACCAACGATTTGAAAGCCGGAAGAAGGAAATGGAACACCTGGTAAGGAAGATTAACTCCGAGTTTGGAGATGTAGCTACTATCGAAATACGCGACCAGTATTACAATATGCGCGAAAAGATTGAACCGGTAATGCATGTTATCGACATCGCTTTTAGTGCCATGGAAGCCGTTGGTGTAAAGCCAAACGTTAAACCTATTCGCGGTGGAACAGACGGTGCCCAGCTTTCTTTCAAAGGTCTTCCGTGCCCCAATATCTTTGCGGGCGGAATGAATTTCCATGGAAGATACGAATATATTCCTATCCCCAGCATGGAAAAGGCAATGATGGTGATTGTTAAGATTGCCGAGTTGGTTGCTGATAGATAATTTCAACATCTTAAAAATAATATAATTCATGAAAAAGACACCCTTTACCGAAAAGCATATAGCCTTAGGAGCTAAAATGCACGAGTTTGCCGGATACAATATGCCTATTGAATACACCGGAATTATTGACGAACATCTCACTGTATGCAACGCCGTTGGAGTATTCGATGTTTCGCACATGGGAGAATTCTGGGTAAAAGGCCCTAACGCTCTTAGCTTTCTGCAAAAAGTAACATCGAATAATGTTGCTGTACTAACCCCCGGTAAAATACAATATGCATGCTTCCCGAATGAAACAGGTGGCATTGTAGATGACTTTCTGGTATATTGTTACGAACCCGAAAAATACCTCTTGGTTGTAAACGCATCTAATATTGAAAAAGATTGGAACTGGTGCGTATCTCATAATACCGAAGGAGCCGAATTGGAGAACGCATCCGACAACATCGGTCAGCTAGCCGTTCAAGGTCCTAAAGCGGTTGAGGTACTTCAAAAGCTAACGGATATCGATTTATCGGCCATTCCTTATTATACCTTTAAAGTAGGAGAATTTGCAGGAGAGAAAGAAGTTATTATCTCAAATACCGGATACACGGGCGCGGGTGGATTCGAACTTTATTTTTATCCCGAAGCAGCAGATAAAATATGGGAAGCCATATTTAGAGTAGGCGAAGAGGCGGGTATTAAACCCATCGGACTGGGTGCCCGCGATACGCTTCGTTTGGAGATGGGATTTTGTTTGTATGGTAATGATCTGGACGATGCCACTTCACCCATTGAAGCAGGATTGGGATGGATCACCAAATTTGTTGATGGAAAAGACTTTATAAACCGCCCGGCTCTTGAAAAGCAAAAAGCCGAAGGCACTTCCCGTAAGCTAATAGGCTTCGAAATGATGGATCGTGGAATACCCCGTCAGGGATATGAAATAGTAACTGCTGATGGAGAAAAGATTGGTACGGTAACTTCCGGAACCATGTCGCCCACCCGTAAGATAGGTATTGGCTTGGGATATGTAAAGCCGGAATACACAAAGACCGATACAGAGATTTATCTGGATGTGCGCGGAAGGAAATTGAAAGCGGTTGTGGTGAAGCCACCGTTTAGGAAATAATCGGAGTAAATACACACAGCCATGGGATAATAATGCCGCATGGTGTAGGGGCGGGCCTTGTGTCCACCCTTACGCCATGCGGCATTATTACATCTCGGCATTTTGGGATAATTACGGGTTTAGCTTTTCTTTTTCAATCAATTAATGTACTTTTGTACGCATTAATTAATTCAAACGATTTATAACCATACCATAATCATGAAAAAGATAATAGTATTTTTTCTTTCTGTGCTGGTTCTGTATAGTTGTCAGGATCAGGATATTCAAGCTCCCAATGATAGTGATGATGAAAATCCTTCGTATGTAGAATCGGATAAGGATGTCGTAAAAGGATTTATGCGCATTAAACTTAAAGAAGAACCGGAAGGAGAAGTAAGAGTAAGAAGTAATGGCGGCGAAGTAGAAACGGGGGTAAGAGCATTAGACCCGGTGGCAACTTCTCTGGGAATTACTCACATGCAACGTACGTTTCCTTATGCGGGTAAATACGAAGAACGTACCCGACGGAAAGGGCTTCATCTTTGGTATGATGTAACTTTCTCCGAAGAAGTAGGTACAACAAGAGCGGTAGAACAGGTATCCGCGCTGGGTGAATTTGAAATTGTATCTCCTGTACGGAAGATTGCGACAAGAGAGGCTGCTCCTTTTAATGACGAATTTCTTCCAAAGCAATGGAACTTTCATAATTCCGGTACAGAAGGTAACTGGCAGGTTGCCGGTTCGGATATCCGCCTCTTCGATATTTGGGAGCAGTACAACGGTCACCCGGATGTTATTGTTGCTGTTGTAGACGGAGGCTTAACTGTTAACCATCCCGACCTGAAAGCGAATATATGGGTAAATCCCGGAGAAATAGCGGGGAATGGAATAGACGATGATGAAAATGGATATATAGATGATATTCACGGGTATAACTTTGTTCACGGTAATGGTGAAATAGTACCTCACCGGCATGGCACCCATGTGGGCGGAATAATTGGTGCTGTAAACAATAACGGAATAGGAGTTGCGGGAATAGCAGGAGGAAATGGAACTGCAAACAGTGGGGTAAAACTCATGAGTTGCCAGATATTCGCCCATCCGGGTAACGGTAATTACGATTCGAACGCCGACCGTGTGGCAAAAAATACCCCTGCTGCAATTAAATATGGAGCAGATAATGGGGCGGTAATCAGCCAGAATAGTTGGGGATTTACCGACAGTCAACCCGATGTTTTAGCCGCGATCGATTATTTTGTGGAATTTGCCGGATGCGATAAAGATGGTAATCAGCTACCGGATAGTCCGATGAAAGGTGGACTTGTGTTGGTTGCTGTAAATAATGGTAGTTCATCTAACCCCGGACATTCTGCTCCTGCCGATTATGAAAAGGTTATCGGTGTTGCAGCGTTATCGGCGGATTACAAAAAGGCTTCATATTCCGATTACGGTGATTATGTTGATATCTCGGCACCCGGTGGAGGAAATGTAAATGTGCCGGATATTCAGAAAATATATAGTACAACAATACCTGTAAGTCCATATTCGTATTACGAAGCTATGTCTGGCTCTTCAATGGCTTGTCCGCACGTATCGGGAGTGGCAGCGCTGGTTATTGAAAAATATGGCGTTGGCAAACCCGGGTTAACTCCGCAAAGAGTAACCGATATATTGTTGTCTACAGCTTATAATATTGAGTCTTACAACCCAAACTATGCAGGCCAATTAGGCACCGGCTGCGTCAACGCTTACGGTGCACTCTATGAGGAACCTCCTGTTATCGAGCCCTTTACCTTTAAAACAAATGTAATCACGGATGGTGAACTATCATTTGTTGTTAATGCCGATTATTCGGGCGATGCGGTAATTACCATCTATAATAATATGGGAATGAAAGTGATACATCGGGGAATCAAAGCAAAAAAGTATATAGCTAATACATTCGATGTTAGTAGACTTACCCCCGGACAGTATAACTTTGAATATTCTTGCAACGGAAATCTTGTGAAAGAGAAATTTATGAAATACTAGCGCTTATCATTATGAAAAAAAATATAATTGTTCTCTCATTAATTCTTACTGTGACAATTCCTTTCCATGCACAGGAAAGTAGTGATATAATTGATACAGGAGCTGCAAATTTCCTTACTATTGCTACAGATGCCCGAAGCGCAGGTATGGGTGGGGCAGGAGTAGCCCTTGCCGGAAGCGATAATGCTATTTTCGGTAACGCCTCTACCGCGTTGCTCGATAAAGAGCGCAAAGCAGGCGTTTCTTATACATTTGTTCCTTGGATGCGCGATTACACTTCGGGTTATTCCTTACATAACCTGGGTGGATACTATAAAATTAATCGGCGAAATGCAGTACTTGCCGGATTTCGTTTCTTTAATTACCCTAGTTTTAAGGCTATTCAAAGCGAGGAAACAACGGGCAAGAAGATACATCCCAAAGAATTTGCTGTCGATCTGGGGTATGCCTACGAGGTCTTCAACAATTTCGCCATCTCTGCTACGGTAAAATTCATTCGTTCGGATATGGGCAATTTGGCGGGTGCTAAAGCGGCAAATGCTGTTGCCGCGGATCTCGGTATATCTTATCAGGGAAATATTAATCTTTTTGAGGGTACCTCATGGACTGCCGGAGCACAGGTAAGCAACATGGGGCCTAAGATAAAGTACCTTCATACAAAAATGTCGTTGCCTGCACAAGCTAAACTTGGAGGCTCGATAACCATGCCTTTCTCCAATATCCATAAACTTATGGTTACTGCCGATGGCGGATATAGAATGATGCCTTCGGATATGAAAGCCTTCGGCGCTAGTGCCGGTGCGGAATATACCCTTGCAAATACCGTAATGATTCGCGGAGGCTATCATTACGGCGATGAAGACAAAGGTGATTTCAGCTTCGCGTCGGCAGGCGCCGGTGTTGCTTACATGGGGGCACATCTTGACTTCTCCTGGCTAATTGCCGGAAGCGATAGCAAAGCCCGTAATACATTCTGGGTTTCGTTGGGCTACTCGTTTTAGTATGTAGTGCATCCCCTATTCGTCTCTAATCCCCAAAAGAGTGATCAGTTCTTTCCATTTCTGACGGCTTGCTATAAACTTTATCTCTTCCTTGTTTGCCCGGATGTATATTTCCTTCTTTGAGGATACCATCCGGGTTATAGCATTTAAATCAATAACAGATTGGCGATTAACATACACAAAACTATTGCTGCATTGTTTCGCAATGTCGCTTAGCGTGCTTTTTACCTTTTTAATACTTTGCTTCTTCGTGTAAACCAGAAGCCCGGTGTCTTCTTTTACAATTGCCACGATAGAATCTGGTGAAACCAAAAACCATCCTTGTTGGCGAGTGGGCAGAACCACAACCTTTGCAGGAACTTTGTTGGGACTGCGATAGTCTTTCAAACTAAAAGTTTTCTCTCCGGAACATAAGATTTCCCCAATAACCTTCATCTTATTCCTTACTTCGTATACCTTATCGTACTTATTATTATTGTTGTACGATAAAAGAATAATAGGTACTTCCCTTTTTCTAATTATAGTTTCCAGTTTGCTGTCATTTAAACAATCTACATCTAAAAATAGCGTTACTTCATTATCATGCTCAATTATTTTCATCGCTTCTACAATCGCTGGAGCCTTATAGACCTGTGACTCGGGAAATAGTGTTTCAATAAAATGATATTCCTGCTTTAACCTATTATTATTATCTATGATTAAAATCCTTTGCATAATTTAGTTCGGTGTTTTAATCTGTTCGCATGAGTTGTATCAATCGCAAATATAAAAAAATGTTTTAATATACAAGAGTAT
>DAIMFE010000137.1:0-6344 GCA_036724805.1 Bacteroides sp. | reverse complement strand
GCCTTCCTCAAGCCCCTTTCCGTAATGGCCGAATACGACTCCGCCGGATTCAACATCGGTGCTGCCGCCAAACTCTGGAACCGAGTTTCATTACACCTTTTCACCCGCGAGTTCAAATGCATCTCCGGTGGAATGCGATACGAATTCACATTAATACACTGATACACATGAAAAGAAGCCTCACCTCAATCATCATCTTTCTTGTATCAGTAGGAATGTATGGACAAATAACAGAAAAGCTCCGATCGTTAGGTTTTGAAAACATCCAAATTACGGAAACCAACGAAATAACCACCGTTGCTTTCGAAGACAATGTATACCGGGGAACCTATCGTGGAATCGGTAAAGCAATCGAAACCCTATTAGAAAGCCAGCGGAGAGGTAGCCTCGAAATGATTATTCTGAATAACCGTGTTCCACAACTCTGCATTACTATAACAGAAGAACTGATAACAGGTTACCAAAATAAAACCCTTTCAATGAGAGATGTGTTTCTACAGATGAAGATCACTACCTCAACAGATGAAGCCTGTAAAAGAATAAAAGGTGCGGAAATGCATAATAAATCCACTTGGAAAACAGATATAATTCTTTATCCGGAAGTAAGATTAGAGAACTTTAGTTTTGACAAACTGTATCATTATGCGGTTAACCTATCTCCCGCCATACAGACTTCCTTATGGAAAGGAGCCCTTTTTACTGCTCAGGTAGTATTTCCAATCGCCACCAATATGAATGGAGAAGCAAACAAAATACATCCGGGAATCATCGCGCTTTCACAAGAAATGCAACTGAATAATAACTTTCTGGGAAGAGTTGTTTTGGGAAATTTTACCGACAAGAGATACGGTATACAAGCCGAACTCACCTATCGTTCGCCCAATGGCAGAATAGAAGCAGGGGGAGTGATAGGAAGCACCGGATTTTCTGAGGTTAACAGCGAAGACGGCTGGTATATCGGCAAAAAACAACGCATAAATGGAATGCTAAAGGGAACATATTACGAACCTCATTTTAACCTGGAACTAAATCTACAAGCCGGACGCTTTGTATATGGTGATTATGGGGTGCGAGGAGATTGTACCCGCCATTTCGGAGAATATGCCATCGGACTGTATGGCATGTTGGTTGAAGGAGAAATTAATGGTGGATTCCATTTCACCATTCCAATACAGGGCAAGAAATGGAATCGAAACAAAATGGTTCGTGTTAAACTTCCGGAATACTATGCTGCCGAATATAGTATGGAGCCATACGGCAAATACATTGATGAAAAAATGGGATATACCTATAACACCCGTGCCGATGAAAACCGAAGCAGTCGGTTCTACCAACCCGATTATATCCGATACTTTTTGATTAAAGAATTGACAATTGAAAATAAAAGAAGCAAGAATTAAGAAGCAAGTAGACGATGCCGAATGGATTCTAACTACTGAAAAAACATATATAAACATATAGAATCAAATTAAATCACTGGTTACAAACTTTGCAAGATTATGAAGAAAAGCAATTTTTTTAAATGGGGCTTGCTGACATGCGCGGCAATCTTTACCCTAAACAGTTGCTCGTTTGGAGAAGACGAGAAAGGAAATGAAATAGTAGATGACCCAATGAAAGATACGGAAGTCTATTATATTGACGGAATTGTTTACGATACGGCAGCCTCCACTGATACACAAAAAGCTGTACTAGCAGGGGTAGAAGTAAAAATCGGTGAGGAAACTGCAACAACCGATAACAATGGTGTTTTTAAATTTGTCGTTAACAGCAAAAAGGAATATCTACTTGAATTTGCTAAAAGTGGCTATATAGGTGTTGACGCTACAGCTACCATTGCAGCAGATGCGGTTAACAGAAGTATGGTGACTTTAGGAATAAAAATGACACCCATATCTACTTCGGCATCGGTAACACCTCTCGAAGGCGGTGAAGCCAAGGATAGGGATGACGATGAATATTCTGTTCATATTGCAGTACCTCCCGGAGCAGCACCTTCTGAAGGTAGTATCTCTGTTACCCCTTACGATGTGCCGGTACCTGCATCCACCAATGTGAAAGTTGGCCAGGAGACAATAGTCGTTCCCTTAAAAAATTTGGCAATTACAGCAACCCATAACGAATATCAAGAATCATTAACCGTAACAATACGAAACATAGGTTCTGATAATGCTTATTTTGATCCTGACGAGATGGAAATATGGCATAATAACCAAGATGCGACAACAAGAGCTGCCAGCGGTTGGGTGCAAGAAACGTCAACAATTAAATTTGGTAACGGTAATTATGATTTCCAAACAAACAAATTGAAATCAAAGTATACTCTCGAAATCAAAACGCTTAAAAACTCCGCTCCGGAGAAGAATACGGAATACAATTTGGTAAATGGAAAAAATGAGGTAAAAGTAGATAATAGCGGGAATACTAACGCTATCAAGAATTATGTCATCAAAGTAGAAGCTAAGGCTGGATGGGAATATACCACATCTCCTGCGCAAGCATTAAATATTGCGGGCGTAACAGGTGATGATGCAGCCAATATGGTTAAAACTATTAACAGTGTAATCGAAGCTCAGGAGGGTGGATTCCCCGGATATTATACCGTTACACACGAAATGACTGCCAATATAAGTGGTAACCATATCATGTATTACAGAAATATGGCTAAATTCAGCGAAAAGACGTATACATTTGATATTGTTGTAAAAGGAAATAAAAATACGCAAGCTGTTGTAAAACTAAAAGCTTATACCGGAAGAGAAGATTACTATCAAAATGTAGATGCAACACAGCATTCCGGAGGAGCGATCTAAATACAAGTAATGAAGGAGGTAAAGTGAGGTATTGGTCGCGATGCTCCTTCTTTTCAAACATTCACTCTAACAAAAGAACAAATATGACAAAAATATGTACTTTATTTGCGCTACTGATACTCTTATCAGTAAGCGTGGTTGCCCAAGAAAATCATCAACCACAATGGTTTGTTTCCGGTGGAGCCAGCAGTGTGATTGCTATTAATGGTTCATCCAACACCAGTTTGGGTGCTAAACTATCCGGAGGAGTATGGCTGAATGGTTATACCGGATTCCGTTTAAACGTAGAAGCCGGAAATATATGGATGAAAGATGATCTGACCTCTCTTAATTATGGTGCCAGCCTCGATTGGATGGCTAATCTATTGTCCACGAGCGTTAGAGACCAGGATAAATTCTCTCTTATCGCATTATTCGGAGTGGGTGTTACCCATTATGAACTGGATGATGATTACAGCCCATTGTATTCAAAGATAAATGGTGTAAGTATTAACATGTCACTGCAAGCAGCATTCAAACTTAGCCCCAAATTATCTTTCTTCATTGAACCGGGATTAAAAATAAATCCTAAGTTCTATGATTTAGAGCATAAGCACGATCCGTACATGAATTTCTCGGCAAGCGCGGGGGTAACGTATAATTTTTAAAAAAGAAGTAAGAAGTAAATGATTATCGCAGTCGACTTCGATGGAACCATTGTTGAACACCGTTACCCACAAATTGGGCGGGAGATTCCTTTTGCAATTGATACCCTGAAAATGCTAATCCAAGATAGGCATATGCTAATTCTTTGGACTGTGCGCGAAGGGAGATTGCTGGATGAAGCTGTTGAATGGTGTAAAAAACGTGGTGTAGAGTTTTATGCAGTAAACAGAAACTATCCGGAAGAAGATGCGAGAAATAAAATTTCTTCTCGCAAAGTTAACGCCGATCTTTTTATTGACGATAGGAACATTGGCGGATTGCTCGACTGGGGTACCATCTACCAAATGATTAAAAACGGAAATACATTTGAAATGCCTTCTTCGGATCAAAAAGATGCCGATATCGAAAAGAAGGGCTTTTTTAACAGATTATTTAAATGAGATAAAAAGGGGATACTTACTTATCTTTCATTCATCAATTCTGATTAGTGGCAGGGACAGATCCCGGGTATATCCCGGAAACTGTCCCTGCCTTTTTTTAGATTATTGGTGCAATTTGGAAATCGCATAGAGTGGATAGATTTTAATATTCTGATAAGTACCAAAATTTTCCATTGAGGAGCGGACACCATACTTTGATCCTTTTTCCGCCATAAAGACAAACATGCTTTGCATTGAACCTTTTGTTCCGGCTTTTACTTCCACAGGTATAATATCAGTATCGCATTGCACTACATAATCTACTTCGGCTAAACTACCCGGCTTCTCACGCTGCCAATAATAAAGTTGTACCGGGAAATTAGCTGGAGAGGATTTCACTATTTCCAATCCTACAAATAATTCGGCTAAAGCGCCTTTATTTATTTGTTCCAATCCTTCAGTAGTAAGTAGTTTTCCCAAATCCAGTCTAAGGAAACGTTGGTAAATGCCTGTATCGAGAATCAAAAATTTACGATATTTTGAATTTATCTCTGCCGCTAAAGGCACACCATTAGCCGATGTATGGGTTACCGGATAAATAATGCCCGCAAGCTCCAATAATTCGAGACTTTCTTTAACTTGTAAACGATTTAAATCGGGAGATGTTTTGGAATAAGTAAATTTACCTCCTGTTTGATGAATTACCGATGCAAAAACTTCACGTATGCGCGAAGAAGGTATCCGTTCTTTGTATTTTGAAAAATCATCATACAATGAAACCATTAAGTCATCCAATACCTGCTGACATTCAAGTAAAGAACCCCCATTAATATAAGTAACCACTACTTCGGGCATTCCACCTATAAGTATAAATTGGATTAATTGTTGCAAGCATCTTTTGTGTATGGTATCCGAAAGTGGTTTCTCGGGTGATGCTTTTTGCAGGGCATCGGCAAGCATCTCAAAACCTGTTGTACGCAGATATTCATCAAATGAAAAAGGATATAAATACATCGATCGGATACGCCCTACCCCGTATGAGGGAATTTCCTGCAATGCAAATTCCAGAAGTGAACCCGCTGCTACTACATGCAGTTCGGGGTATTCTTCATAAAAATAACGCAAGGAAGAAATAGCGGGAATGCACGCTTGTATTTCATCTAAGAACAGTAGGGTTTTGCCGGGTATAATCGGTTTTTCATAAATCAACGAAAGCTCATCACATATCTGTTTGGGATCAGATCCTCTTTCAAATACAGCATTTACATTGTATAGTAAATTGTCTCTCTCAAAATTAATTTCCACAAAATTGCCAAATTGCTTGCTCAATTCTCTGATGGAAGAAGATTTTCCCACTTGTCGGGCACCTCTCAATAGCAATGGTTTCCTAATTCGTGAATCTTTCCATTCCAACAAGTCTTTATCAATACTTCTTTTTAAATATATTTTGCTCATTGTAATAGGTTTATTTGTTTATTTAAGGATAAGTGCATATTCCTAATTACTTTATGCTATAGTATAAAGTAATTTTGCTTACTTATTTACAAAGATATATAGTTTTCTTAAATTGGGGGCAATATTGCATTTTTGTTTTCGTTTTTTAGGGGCAATAAGAATAGTGTTTAAAGCAAAAGTTATCCATACCCAGTCTTTTTAACCCAAATGCACGTTTCATTTCTCTCAAATGCACGTTGCGTTTGTCTCAACAGCACGTTGCTAATTTCAAACAGCGCGTTGCTAATTTGAAAATGCAACGTTGCTGTTGGCGAAATGCAACGTGCATTTGGTTGGTAACAAACAGTTGTTATTTTAGCAAAAAAGCGAATCATTATTGAATAAGTGTTTAAAATGTATCGATGCAATAATGCGTTAAAGATAAATATTTGAAATAAATTATGTAATTTCGTACCATTATTTTTAACTCAAAATCTATATTTCAAATGGTTATTATCAACAGCTTTAGTGAATTTGAACAGTACGTTGGAAAGGAATTAGGAGTATCAGAGTATCTGACTATTACTCAAGAACAAATTAATAAGTTTGCCGATGCTACTTTAGATCATCAATGGATACATGTGGATGTTGAAAGAGCAAAGAAAGAAAGTCCGTACAAAAACACAATTGCACATGGTTATCTAACATTATCTGTGCTTCCTCATTTATGGGAAGAGATTGCAGAAGTGAAAAACGTAAAATCGCTGATCAATTATGGTATCGATAAATTTAAATTCGGTCAGGCTGTTGTTGTCGGTAGTGAAATCAGACTCAGGGTAAAACTCGTGTCGATAGTAAACCTTCGTGGAATAGCGAAGGCCGAAATGAAGGTTACAATGGAAATTAAAGATTCCAGAAAGAGTGCTTTCGATGGGAGCATCTTCTTTCTTTATAATTTTGAAGAGGGGTATATTTAATAAAAGCAACTCGTTTGAGTTGCTTTATACCAGGCACAGAGGCTATGCGGAATATA
>DAIMFE010000136.1:0-6515 GCA_036724805.1 Bacteroides sp. | reverse complement strand
ATTAATAATCATTATTACGTGTAGCTTCATCCACCATCCGTTCAATCATATCGAGCTGTTCTTTTTCGTTTCCCAGTTCTTTACGAATAATTTTTTCGGCAATATCTACTGCCAATATGGCAACCTGACGATGCAAATCACGTACCGCCTCTTCCTTTTCGGCCTGAATTTGCTTTTTAGCTTCATCCAATTGCTTTAGGGTTGTGGCTTCTACTTCTTTACGACCATCATCAATTATTTTTTCGCGTTCGGCCATTGCTTCCTTTATAATTTTCCCATGCTCCTGATTGGCACTGACAATGATTGCTTCTCCTTCGCTTTTCAATTTAGAGAGCTGTTCATTGGCTTCTTTTGCCAGTTTAAGCGAATGGTCTATGTATTCTTTCCTGCTATCAACCATTTTGGTTATTACAGGGAAGCCAAATTTGGCTAATAGAAAAAAGACCACTCCGAAAGAAATAATCATCCAGAATAACAAACCGGTATCAGGTAGTAACAATGACATATTGTTCGTTTTTAGTTTTCGGTTTTCGGGCTATCCTATCTCTGTTATAAGAAGAGAACTAACAAGCAAACTACCAGTGCAATAATAGCTACCCCCTCAATAAAAGCAATTGCAAGTATCATATTCGTACGTATATCGCCAGCCGCTTCGGGCTGTCGGCCAATAGCTTCCATTGCCGAACTACCGATTTTACCAATACCAATACCTGCTCCGATAGCGGCAAGTCCTGCTCCGATAGCAGCTCCAAGTTTACTTAGTCCAAGAGAAGCTGTAACAGCCTGAAATAAGATTGATAGTAACATAATTAAATAGTTTTGAATTTATAATATAATTTTATAATTCTCATTTTTTTTCCTGTGCTAATCCTATAAACACAGCAGATAACATCGTAAACACATATGCCTGGATAAAAGCAACAAGTATTTCCAATGCATTCATAAATATGCTGAATAATATAGAGGCAATCGTGAGTGTGCCTTGCAATACCGGCCCCATACTTGCTGCTATAAATATTAAGCAAATCAACACCAGTATAGCCATATGTCCGGAAAGCATATTGGCAAACAAACGAATCATTAATGCAAAGGGTTTAATAAATATGCCTAAAAGCTCAACAAATGGCATCATGGGAACAGGAATCTTTAACCACATAGGCACATCCGGCCAAAAAACATCTTTCCAATAATGCTTTGAAGCAAATATGTTTATGGCAAAAAACGAACATAATGATAACACCAAAGTTATCGCAATATTACCGGTAATATTTGCACCTCCGGGAAATAGAGGGATTAATCCCATCATATTATTTATGAGAATAAAGAAAAATGCAGTTAACAGATATGGAGCGAATTTTCTGTAGTTTTCACCCACTCCAGGTTTAATAACATCATCATTTATCATCATTATTACCATTTCCATAAAACCAACAAAGCCTGCCGGTGATCTTTGTTCCTTTTCTCTTTTTTTATACCAACGTGCTACATATAATATAATGATAACCAATAGTATGCTATTAATCATCAACGAAAAAACAATCTTGGTTATGGATATATCAAGCGGGCGTACCTCTTCCCCATTCGCATTCTGCTCTACTAATTTCCCTTCGTATTTACTTCCTTTCGGCGCTATAGATAATCCCTCATATTCGCCCTTGTTTTCTTCCAGTTTTGAGGAGAGAAACATGTGCCAACCGGTAGTACTACTGTGTACTATTATCGGCAACGGAATGGTTATGTGTGTTGTTCCCCACGTTGTTATATGCCACTCATACGCATCGCCTATGTGGCCGAAAACAATTCCTTTTACATCTACTTGTTCGGATTGTGCTCCTTCCTCCTGTGCAGATACATTACAAATACCTGCAATTAACAGGAAAGACAGTGATACTACTATTTTGTATATGTATTTCATTGCTGTTCATTTTCTATTTCGTCACTTTTGATAATAAAGAATATTCCTAGTTCAACGATCAGGTAAATGATATAATAGGCAAGAAATGTAAATATGAATTCTTTAAAATGAGTTTTGATAAGCATTCCATAGAAAATCAGAATCAATATAGAAGCAAATAACTTCGTCATCCTGACTGCTACAAAAGAGGTTACTATTTTCTTAGCAGAACGCTGCTTTACAGCGCACTTTAATGAATAGACATAAAAGAAACCAAAAACAAAAAAACACAAAGGTATATAGAGATATGCATCAAACAAATGATCGATTCTATCTAAGATTTGGAAGCCTAACCAGCCCACTATAAAAGTAATGGCTGTTAAAAGAATAAACGATCCACGTATTATTTTATTTGTCTCCATTATTATCTATTGTTATACAAACTGATACATCTTCGCCCGACTTTTCAACAAAGCCATTATGAATATTTACTGTTTCTTCTATACCATTAGTCACGTAAGTCAACTTCCCGGCTTTCAATGATGAAACAATTGCCGCGTGCCGCGGCAGAATAGTAAATGCCCCCATAGAACCGGGTAGTGTTATCCTGCTTACTTCTCCTTGAAAGACAGCTTCTTCGGGAGATACGATGCTTAAATTTAAACTATCATTCATTGGTCTGACCGGCTTGTTCCAGCAATTCTTTTCCTTTTTCCATGGCATCTTCAATGGTTCCTACATTCAGAAATGCTGCTTCCGGCAAACTATCTACTTCTCCATCCAGAATCATTCTGAATCCTTTTATCGTGTCTTCAATAGATACCATCACTCCGCGAACACCTGTATATTGTTCGGCTACAGTGAATGGTTGTGATAGGAAACGTTGAACACGCCTTGCACGGCTTACCGTTAAGCGGTCTTCATCAGATAATTCTTCCATGCCAAGAATAGAAATAATATCTTGTAACTCTTTGTTTCTCTGAAGAATTTGCAGTACCCGTTGGGCTATATCGTAATGTTCTTCGCCCACAATATGAGGATCAAGGATACGCGATGTTGATTCCAACGGATCTACAGCCGGATAGATTCCCAATTCCGTAATTTTACGACTTAATACCGTAGTAGCATCAAGGTGGGTGAAAGTTGTAGCCGGAGCAGGGTCAGTCAGGTCATCTGCAGGAACATATACTGCCTGTACAGAAGTAATTGAACCGCTTTTTGTTGATGTTATGCGCTCCTGCATGGCTCCCATTTCGCTCGCTAATGTTGGTTGATATCCAACGGCTGAAGGCATACGTCCTAATAATGCAGAGACTTCGGAGCCAGCCTGAGTGAAACGGAAAATATTATCAATAAAAAATAAAATATCTCTTGCACCGGTTTCAATTCCCATATCACGAAATGATTCGGCAACAGTTAAACCCGAAAGGGCAACAGAAGAACGCGCTCCCGGAGGTTCATTCATCTGACCGAATATGAGTGTAGCTTGTGATTTGGCAACTTCTTCAGGGTCTACTTTGGAAAGATCCCAATGACCGGATTCCATGTTTTTCTTAAATTCTTCTCCGTAA
The DNA here is from genome assembly GCA_036724805.1 of Bacteroides sp. Classification (GTDB taxonomy): domain Bacteria; phylum Bacteroidota; class Bacteroidia; order Bacteroidales; family Bacteroidaceae; genus Bacteroides. Next base: position 3,050 of record DAIMFE010000136.1, on the reverse strand, counting down.
CGGATAACTCCGGATTCTAACATTTCCCGCAGAAGGTCATTCCCTTCACGGGTACGCTCTCCTACTCCGGCAAACACAGAAAAACCATTGTGCTTTTTGGCAATGTTATTTATAAGCTCCATGATAAGAACGGTTTTACCAACACCTGCACCACCAAATAGCCCGATTTTACCACCTTTGGAATAAGGCTCAAGCAAATCAATAACTTTAATGCCGGTAAACAGAACTTCCTGATCAGTAGATAAATCTTCAAACTTAGGAGGATCACGATGAATAGGATAAGCACCTTCTCTGCTTAATTCACCCATACCATCAATAGCATCACCTACTACATTCATTAATCGTCCTTTGATCTGGTCTCCAACGGGCATAGTAATCGACCCGCCAAGGGGATATACTTTCAACCCTCTCTGTAGGCCATCGGTACTATCCATAGCAACCGTTCGAACGGTGTTTTCACCTATATGTTGTTCAACTTCAACAATGAGCCGTTTACCGTTTAATCGTTTAATTTCTAAAGCATCGTGAATACTCGGCAAGACAATTTCCATGTCTCCTACTTCAAAATATACATCGACTACCGGGCCGATTACCTGAGATACATGACCGATGATTGGTGCCATATAAATTATTTTATGGTAGTGAAAAGTATTATCTTATGTTGTCAATATAATAGTTAAATAGACAGCTTAACAAAAGTAACAACTTATATTTAACATTGTTCCATTTTACAAAAATTTTATCTTGGAAAACGTTCTTTCACTATTATATTTTCTCATGGAATGTGCATACATGTAGTCTAAAATGTGCATATAAAGTCAAAAAATAAACAAGAAGAAGCCTTTAACACAATCTTTTGGTCATTCCAATCATTTTTCAATGTAAAAAATAAGTTAAACATGAAATATCAATTGGGATAGTTGTTTATGTTTATTTTTTTAGTCATAAATATAACTGATGCCCATTTCGGGTAGTCCATTAAAAAATATAGCTTTGTTTGCCAACTACGAATCCACCATGAGCCGTATATACCATATAAACAACTTATCAGAAGCCAAAGAAATATCTTTGTTCTCATAGTTCTCATATCAAACACTATTTATTAAAAAATAAAAGTTTACTTCAAATGTTTCATGATCCAATCCAATTGCAGGTAGCGTGTATTTGTTGACACCCAATGCTCGTTGACCGGAGTGATTAATGCCTCTTTAGGACTGGTAATTACGTTATAAACAGCATAACTCGTTGTAGGCGGACAAACATTATCATTAAATCCCCAGGTCATATATACCGGAACCTTAATACAACGAGCAAAGTTGACAACATCATAGTAAGACAACGTCCTTATCACTTCAGGTGTCAGCGTGATGCCCTGGTATCTGCGTCCGAAATGAGGATATCCTCCGGTTATCTCTTTACCGGCATACCCAGCCATGTCGGATAATGCGGGATGATTAGCCACGCAGGCTGTAATGCGCGAATCAAGCCCACCAAGGATCAATGCTAACGCACCGCCCTGGCTTCCTCCTTGCGCAGCTATATTTTTACCATCCCATTCGGGAAGTGTGACTAGATAGTCCACTGCACGCACACAGCCCAAATATACTTTTTTCATATAATAAGTATCGCGGTCATTTATTCCATTAGCCAGATAACCATTTTGATTATGGCTTCCAAAAGTACGGGAAATGTCGCTATAGCTTTCTGCGTCTAAAGACGGATTTAGACCATGAATTTCCATATCAAAGCGGATGCAACCTGCCTCTGCATAAAATATAGTTTTCATCGGACTCATGGGTTTCACACCAGCTCCCGGAGGAGAAATGACTACGGGATACTTACCCGGAGTTTTGGGTTTGGTCAAATATCCATAGATATATTGTCCGGGCTTATTGCATTGTAATTTCACCAAATAGCAATCGACTTTGTCGGAAGAGTATTCGGGTATAAAGGTTACTTGTGGATCCATGGCGCATTTTGCCTGTTCTTCCAACGCTTCTCTCCAGAATGCACTAAAATCTTTTGGCATTTGAGTATATGGTGCTATCTTATCGGGAGAAAATCCCACTTTGATGTGGTGTTTGTATGTATTTCCTTTCACCTTTACACTCATCCGGCAATCGCGAAAACCGGGTTTCTTCATGGTGCCGATAACAATTTCGGCTTTACCACCTTTAAGTTTAACGGTACCTTCCGTATCCGCTTCGAGGTTATCCTGAGCAATGCTGTAGGCTATTTCAAGTTCATCACATAAAACTCCATATTCATAAACGGCAATGGTAACAGTCGCTTTCTCGCCGGTCTTATATAGCCAGTCGGTATGATTCGGAGTTGTTACCCAAAGTAGATCGCTTTGATAGGGATAATTTTCTGCGTTGGCCGCTAACGAAAATGAACTAAGAAGAAGAATGAAAAAAGGGAATAATGTTTTCATGGATATATCATTTTTTGTTTTTTTGATAGATTGCAGTAATTTAATTTTCAATGGATGTTTCCGGTTTCAAAAGCCGTACGTGGAAAATTCCACCTGCAGTATTTCCGGACTGAACGGCTTTGCGAGCATTTTTCCACCATTTACCTTCGTAAAAAATCCGTGAACTGGTGCCCGATTTGCCATGATTAAATACGGTAACGTTTTCCGTAAAGAAATGGGAAAATATCTGAGGCCATCCGCGTTGACCCTTCAGATTTTGGTTTTGTTGTCCTGTGGTCGAATCTCCCAGAATATGTATGCGGACATTTTGCTTTTGTGTACAGAAAAAAATAAAAAAGAAAGCAATAAAAAAGATATGTGTTTCATGATAAAAATTTATTTAATGAAATAGAGTTAATAGATTTATTGTATACAAGAAAGATAGATCTTATCAACAGCAAATATATCATACTGTACATTGTTGATGTAGCTTTATTTATTCATATCCGTCTACTTTTTGTTCAATGCAAATATTTTTTATAGCCTATAATATTATAAGTCATAAAAAAACCGCCATGTATGCGACTAAATAGTAACCGTATATAATTAAAAAGCACAACAAATTCTGGAAGCAATA
>DAIMFE010000135.1:0-6638 GCA_036724805.1 Bacteroides sp. | reverse complement strand
TAATTTATATATATATGGAAACCTCTGAAATATTAAAAAAAGTTCGCCAAATCGAAATAAAGACCCGGGGATTGTCTAACAATATATTCGCAGGACAGTACCACTCGGCTTTTAAAGGACGGGGTATGGCTTTTTCCGAAGTTCGTGAATATCAGTTTGGCGATGATATTCGAGACATTGACTGGAATGTTACTGCCCGCTTCAATAAACCTTACATCAAGGTTTTTGAAGAAGAACGGGAACTTACGGTAATGCTTTTAGTGGATGTTTCCGGTAGTTTGGAGTTTGGCACGATTAAGCAATTCAAAAAAGATATGGTTACCGAGATAGCGGCCACGCTTGCTTTTTCGGCTATCCAAAATAATGATAAGATTGGGGTAATCTTCTTTTCCGACAGAATTGAAAAATTTATCCCACCCCAAAAAGGGCGTAAGCACATCTTGTATATCATTCGTGAATTGATCGATTTCAAAGCCGAAAGCCATCGTACGAATATACGTTTAGGTATAGAATATCTTACCAATGTGATGAAAAGACGTTGCACGGCATTCATTCTTTCCGATTTTATCGATCAGGAAAGTTTTAAAAATGCGTTAACCATTGCCAATAGGAAACATGATATAATCGCTATCCAGGTGTACGACAAGCGGGTGGCCGAGCTACCCAATATTGGTCTTATGAAGATTAAAGATGCCGAAACCGGATATGAACAGTGGATTGATACTTCCTCGAGAACTTTGCGTAACATACATCATCAATGGTGGAAGGATAAACAAGTCGAACTCAGTGACACTTTTACAAAAAGTAATGTTGATTCCGTATCTGTACGAACTGATCAAGATTATGTAAAAGCTTTACTTAATTTGTTTGGAAAACGAAACTAAAGAATCATAATGAATAAAAAAATATTTCTGCTACTACTTGTTATTGGTGCTGCTATTAATGCTGTGGCTCAATCTGTAACCGTAGAAGCGAGGATTGATTCATTGCAGATATTAATAGGTGAACAAACCAGAATAGAGTTAGAAGTTGCCGTTGATAATAAGCAGGTTGTTGTTTTTCCGCAATTTACTGATACTATTGTTAGAGGAGTTGAGATAATTGAAGTATCTAAGATAGATACTCAATACATCAATAACAATCAACGAATGTTGCTAAAGCAGGATTACATCATAACTTCTTTTGATTCAGCCCTTTATTACATTCCACCTATACCGGTACTTGTAGATAATCAGGAGCGTAAATCAAACGCGTTAGCACTTAAAGTATATACAGTGCCTGTGGATGTTTCTCAACCGGATATGTTTGCAGGACCAAAAGATATCATGAAAGCTCCTTTTGCATGGGAAGATTGGAGAGGTTTAATTGCCATATCTTTCTTATCCCTTCCGCTACTGGCGCTATTGGTTTATTTCATTATTCGTATCAGAGACAACAAGCCTATCATCCGTAAAGTTAAAGTAGAACCGAAAATACCACCTCATATTCTTGCTATGCAGGAAATAGAGAAGGTTAAGAGTGAAAAAGCGGCACAAAGTAAAGAGCCGAAAGAATACTATACCGAACTAACCGATATTATTCGTAATTATATTTATGGCCGTTTTGGTTTCAATGCTTTGGAAATGACTTCTTCCGAAATTATTGATAAGCTAATGGAAATCAGCGATAAAGAAGATATAAAAGAAATGAAAGAACTTTTCTTCACTGCTGATTTAGTTAAATTTGCCAAGCACAACCCAATGTTAAATGAAAGAGATGCAAATCTTATCAGCGCCATCGACTTTATCAATGAAACGAAGCCAGGCGACCAGGAAGAATTTAAACCTCAACCAACAGAAATAACAATTATTGAAAAGCGTTCGTTACGCTCTAAGATTCTGTTAGGCTTGGGTATAGTAATATTATCTATAGCCATTGTAGCAACGATAACTTACATATGCATGCAGTTATATAATCTGCTGGCATAATTTAAAATTCAAATTAATATATGGTATTTGCTAACATAGAATATTTGTTTTTACTGCTTTTACTCATACCTTATATAGTATGGTATATAATGAAGCGGAAGAAAAATGAAGCAACCCTTCAGATTTCGGATGCCAGAGTATATGCGCATACTCCAAAAAGCTTTAGAATATATTTGCTACATGCTCCGTTTTTGTTAAGGCTGGCAGCGTTGGTGATGATAATTCTGGTACTTGCCCGTCCGCAAAGTACAAACAGCTGGCAGAACAGTGAGATTGAAGGTATTGATATAATGCTGGCTATTGACGTATCTACCAGTATGTTGGCAGAAGACTTGAAGCCTAATCGTTTGGAAGCAGCAAAAGATGTAGCTGCCGAATTTATCAATGGTCGCCCTAATGATAATATCGGTATTACACTTTTTGCGGGAGAAAGCTTTACTCAGTGTCCGTTAACAACAGATCATGGAGTATTATTACATTATGTACACAATATTCAAACTGGAATTATTGAAGACCTTACAGCAATTGGTATGGGTATTTCTAATGCTGTTACTCGTTTAAAAGACAGTAAAGCGAAATCCAAAGTTATTATACTTCTTACTGATGGTACAAATAATAAAGGCGATATATCGCCACTCACTGCAGCGGAGATAGCAAAAACTTTCGGAATCCGTATCTATACAATCGGTGTAGGAACGAATGGAACCGCTCCTTATCCGATGCCAACGCCTATGGGAATACAATATAGAAACATTCCTGTAGAGATTGATGAAAAAACGCTGACACAGATAGCCGGTACAACCGAAGGAGAATATTTTCGTGCAACCAGCAATTCTAAACTAAAAGAAGTATATCAGGAAATCGACAAACTTGAAAGGACAAAACTTAATGTAAAAGAATACAGCAAGAGACAAGAAGAATACCGTTTGTTTGCGTTAATCGCTTTTCTATGTGTGCTTTTAGAAGTAGTATTGCGTAATTCTATATTAAAGAAAATACCTTAATACCTGGAGTCATGTTTCGATTTGAAGAACCTACCTATTTATATCTTTTATTGATTCTGCCTTTTCTGGTCGCATTCTATCTGTATTCTAATTACAGACGCAGAAGGGCACTTAGGAAATTTGGAGATCCTGTGTTAATGGCTCCACTTATGCCTGATGTATCTAAATATCGTCCTGATGTTAAATTTTGGTTGATATTCGCGGCAATTGGTTTATTCTCGGTGCTTCTGGCTCGTCCACAATTCGGATCAAAGACAGAAACCGTAAAGCGGAGTGGGGTAGAGGTTATTATTGCATTAGATATCTCTAACTCAATGTTGGCTCAAGATGTACAGCCGAATCGTTTGGAGAGAGCAAAGAGACTTATATCCAGACTGGTTGACCAATTGAATAACGACAAGATCGGGCTAATTGTATTTGCAGGAGACGCCTTTACGCAGTTACCAATTACGAGTGATTATATTTCTGCCAAGATGTTTTTAGAATCCATTGACCCTTCTTTAATATCTAAACAAGGTACTGCCATTGGTGCGGCTGTCAATTTGGCTAATCGGAGTTTTACTCCACAAGAAGGAGTTGGGAGAACCATTATTGTTATTACTGACGGGGAAAACCACGAAGGCGGTGCAATAGAAGCGGTAAAAACGGCTCGTGAAAAAGGTATTCAGGTAAATGTTGTAGGAGTTGGCACACCGGAAGGAGCTCCAATACCTATTCCTGGTTCACGTGATTTTCAAAAAGACAAAGATGGGAATGTGGTTATTACTCATTTAAATGAAGCCATGTGTAAAGAAATAGCAAAAGAAAGTCAAGGAATATATACTTTGCTTGACAACTCTAACTCTGCACAACGAACAATTGCCGGGCAAATAGATACATTGGCAAAAGCAGATGTTGAAACTACCGTTTACACCGATTATAATGAACAGTTTCAAGCCGTTGCGTGGTTGATACTTTTATTATTATTAATTGAATTAATGATTTTAGAGTGTAAGAACCCGCTCTTTAAGAATATTCGGTTATTTACTAATAAATGATTGTATGTTAAGAAAAAGATATATTATATTGACTTCATTCCTTCTGATTGTTGCCGGAGTTTCCGCACAAAAAGCGGAACGTGATTATATTCGTAAGGGCAATCGTGCATACAAGGATAGTCTTTTTATTGATGCTGAAGTAAATTACCGGAAAGCATTAGAAGACAATCCGGGTTCTGCGGTATCCATGTATAATCTTGGGAATACGCTTATCAATCAGAAAAAGTATCAGGAGGCCATGGAACAGTTTCAGATGGCAGCAAAGATAGAAAAAGATAAGATGAAACTTTCCCAGATTTATCATAACGCAGGTGTTCTGCTACAGGCATCTAAAGATTATGCAAAAGCTATTGAAGCATATAAACAGGCTTTGCGTAATAATCCTAAAGATAATGAAACCCGGTATAATCTAGCTCTATGCCAGAAACTTCTGGAAAATGAGGAAAACCAGGATAATCAGGATAATCAAGACAAAGAAGATCAACAAGATAAAGAGGATCAGAAGGATCAGCAAGACAAGCAAGATCAACAAGACCAGCAGAATAAGGATGACCAGCAAGATGAGCAAAAACAACAGCAGGATCAACAACAGCAAGACAATGAAATGTCAAAAGAAACTGTTGAGCAAATGCTGAATTCTGTTATGCAGGACGAGAAAGATACTCAGGAAAAAGTAAAAAAACAGCAACAGATTCTTCAAGGTGGTAAACTGGAAAAGAACTGGTAGTAATATTGTTTAAAATATAATCAGAATGAGAAAGATTGTTTTCTTATTATTCATACTAGTCGGAATAACTAATATCTATGCTGATGAGGTAACTTTTAGAGCTAATGCTCCATCAACTGTGGTAGTAGGTGATCAATTTAGGTTAACATATGTTGTGAATACTCACGATGTAAAAGATTTCAGGGCATCTTCATCTATAAGCGGCTTTGATGTTTTGATGGGTCCTAGCAGATCGTCTCAAAGTAGTACCAACATTATTAATGGTAAAGTCTCATCGAGCAGCAGCATTACTTATACCTATATCGTTAAGGCCAATAAAGAAGGTAGTTACTCTATACCTGCCGCGACAATTGTAGCTAATGGTAAGCAGATTATTTCTAATGCTATACAGATCAAGGTGCTGCCAGCCGACCAAAATTCATCGACTAATCAGGGAAACAGCAGTGGAAATAGTTCTGGTGGTAGTAATGCACGCCCTTCAAATCCATCTTCTTCATCTGGCAATACAGTGTCTAATGATGATATAATCATTACTGCCAGTGCCAGCCGTACCACGGTATATGAACAGGAGGCTTTTCTTTTGACTTTTAAAATATATACACTAGTTGATTTAAGAGGATTCGACAACGTGAAACTTCCTGATTTTAAAGGATTCCATTCACAGGAAATAGATCAATCAGCTAATCAAAAGTGGAATATGGAACATTATAGAGGGAGAAACTATCATTCAACTGTTTACAGACAATTTGTGCTATTTCCACAACAATCAGGGGAGTTGGTTATTGAGCCAGCCCGTTTTGATGCCTCTATAGCTAAGGCAGTTCGCTCAGTTGATCCGCTTGATGCTTTCTTTAATGGTGGGAATAATCTTATAGAGGTAAAAAAGACGCTGAATACCCCCAAAATAACAATAAAAGTAAATCCATTACCTTCAGGTAAGCCAGCAGGATTCTCCGGTGGTGTAGGAAATTTCGGTATAACATCAACCATTAGTAGTCAGGAAGTCAAAACCAATGATGCTGTTACTGTAAAATTAGTCATATCCGGAACAGGAAATATGCAGCTTATTTCTAATCCGGAAATACAATTCCCCAGTGATTTCGAAGTGTATGATCCAAAAGTTGAAAATAAAGTAAGATTAACACGTGACGGATTGACAGGAAACAGAGTTCTCGAATATCTGGCTATTCCAAGACATTCGGGATCATTTACTATACCTTCGGTTAATTTCAGTTATTTCGACCTGAAATCGAAAGCATACAAAACCCTGAAGACAGAAGAGTACAAAGTTAATGTTGAAAAGGGAGAAGGAAATGCGGATCAAGTTATTGCTAACTTTACCAATAAGGAAGATCTGAAAGTTCTGGGAGAAGATATACGTTTCATTAAGCGTAATGATGTGAAACTACATCCGAAAGATCATTTCTTCTTCGGTTCAATTTCTTACTGGCTGTTCTATGTTATCCCTGTTCTGGCATTTGTAATATTCTTTATTGTATATCGTAAACAAGCCATTGAAAACGCTAATATAGCCAAAGTAAAAACTAAGAAAGCAAATAAAATAGCTACCCGTAGATTAAAACTTGCAGGTAAACTTCTCGCCGAGAATAAGAAAGATGAATTTTATGATGAAGTATTGAAGGCTTTATGGGGATATATCAGTGATAAGCTGAATATTCCGGTATCAAAATTATCAAAAGATAATGTTGAAGAGAAACTGGTTAACTACGGCGTTAATGAAGAATTAATCAAAGAATTTATCAATGCACTAAATGAGTGTGAGTTTGCCCGTTTTGCTCCGGGTGATGAATCTGCTGCAATGGATAAAGTTTACACTACCGCCTTGGATGTTATTAGTAAAATTGAAAGTTCAATTAAGCGTTAGAAAGGAAAATTATAATGA
>DAIMFE010000134.1:0-6650 GCA_036724805.1 Bacteroides sp. | reverse complement strand
TGAAGGGACTCGAACCCCCACGCCTCTCGGCACCAGATCCTAAGTCTGGCGCGGCTACCAATTACGCCACAGCCGCCTGTGGTTTTTTCTTTTGCGATGCAAAGATACTACCTTTTTTGGGTTACGCAAATTATTTGTTTAGAATAATTTCATTTGCCCCGTAATCTCGTCAATTATATCCCCTTCACTCTTTCCGGCATCCGGATCAAGAATCTCCGGTTCATCCGGCAAATCAGGGGTATCTTCCACCGGATCAGGGGTGCGTAAAGGTTCCAATTCGTTTATAGTATCCACCGTACAAGTGGTGATGCGTTTACCTTTTGCCTTATAACTTTTAACACCGATAAATTCATCCGCATCAATAATTAAAGGTTCGCGGAAGCTATCGTTACCACCAAATACAACTTCGAACCGGGGATAAGCCTCATCGGTAAGGAGAATTAATTGACTCTTTGGGTTTTCGCCCAAGTAATTCTGTTTCTTGCCCGTAGCCTCTAAAGCAAAACGTTTTAGGTAAGGATAATGCTGTTGATCGGCATCATACAATGCGGCAGTCCATATTTTGGATGAATCGAACTTCTCTACGATGCTTACATTATTATCATAATGGTTGCTCAAATCTATATTGCTGGTATAGAATTCTCCGGTATTTAATATGATAAGAATGCTGTCGCTGCTTTGAAACTCTCCAAGATATTCACCCCTGCCATCGTAATTAAGACGCAGGATATCGCGGTCGAACCAAACCTTCAACCCACCAAGGGTAGAACCGCCTCTTTGCTTGAGGGCAATCTTGTGCACATCGTTCTTGGTTAATAAGTTACCGCGTGCCTGCCTTCCCTTAATCTCGATTTCACCGAAATCTCTTTCAAATATAATCTTACGTATACGGGGATTGGGTTTCAATGTTATTTTGATTACCTCAGCCTCGCCATTAGGATTGGCACTGAAATAAGTAACACGAGAGTTGGGGGTTCCCTGTGTGAGATCGTATTCCCTGTCTCGCGTCATTGCCGTAACGGCAAAACGTTTGATGTATTGAATACCTGTTGCCCCATCGCGATAGGTTGCGTTGTAAATAGTACGGTTATCGTTTTTCTTGAAGAGATTGACATAAATAATGTTCTTACCAACAAACTTCTTTTCGGTAACGGGGGTAACCATGTATTTACCGCTGCGGTAGAAGATAATTACATCATCAAGATCGGAACAATTAGCGATGAATTCGTCTTTTTTAAGACCTGTACCAATAAATCCTTCCTCGCGATTGATGTATAATTTCTCATTAGCTTCCACTACTTTAGCGGCTTCAATGGTATCGAAGTTGCGAAGCTCTGTATGTCGGGGGAAATCTGCGCCATACTTTTCCTTTAACATACGAAACCAGTTAATGGTAAACTTAACAATGTTTGCCAAATTGTTTTCTATTTTGGCAATCTCTTCCTTCATTTTAGCAATGGCCTCGTCCGACTTATCCGAATTGAATTTAAGAATACGTCCCATCTTGATTTCCATCAGTCGCAGGATATCTTCTTTGGTAACTTCACGGATAAACTGAGGATAAAATGGGGTTAAGCGTTCATCAATATGCGCACACGCCTCATCCATATTCTTAGCATTCTCAAATTCTTTATCCTTGTAGATTCGTTCTTCGATAAATATTTTCTCCAGAGAAGCAAAATGCAGCGATTCTTCCAGTTCCTTTTTCTGGATTTCCAACTCCTGACGCAGCAACGACAAGGTGTTATCTGCCGATTTCTTTAATACATCGCTAACTCTTAAGAAATGTGGCTTATTATCATCGATTACACAACAGTTGGGCGAGATACTTGTTTCGCAATCAGTAAAAGCGTATAATGCATCAATGGTTTTATCAGAAGATGCTCCCGGAGCGAGATGAACAAGTATTTCGACTTCCGCAGCGGTATTATCATCTACCTTCTTTACCTTGATTTTTCCCTTTTCAACGGCTTTCAGTATTGATTCAATAACGGTTGAGGTAGTTTTTCCATAAGGGATTTCGCGAATAACAAGTGTTTTATTATCCAGCTTGTCTATTTTGGCTCTTACTTTTACACTCCCACCACGTTCGCCATCGTTATATTTGGAAACGTCTATAGAGCCTCCCATCTGAAAATCAGGATAAAGTTTAAAATCTTCATCGTTAAGATAGCTAATCGCCGCATCGCATAACTCATTAAAGTTGTGTGGTAGTATCTTAGAAGATAACCCTACCGCGATACCTTCTACTCCTTGCGCCAGCAAGAGCGGAAACTTAACCGGAAGTGTTACCGGTTCCTTATTACGACCATCGTAGGATGATTTCCATTCGGTGGTTTTAGAGTTGAACACTACTTCCAGAGCAAACTTCGATAACCGAGCCTCGATATATCTGGGTGCAGCAGCGCCATCTCCGGTAAGAATATTACCCCAGTTTCCCTGACAATCTACCAGAATATCTTTCTGGCCGAGTTGCACAAGCGCATCGCCAATAGAGGCATCGCCATGGGGGTGAAACTGCATGGTATGCCCAACAATGTTGGCTACTTTGTTGTAGCGACCATCATCCATGCGTTTCATAGAATGCAGAATACGCCTCTGCACCGGCTTAAATCCATCGTTTATATGCGGTACGGCACGTTCGAGGATCACATACGAAGCATAATCCAAAAACCAGTTCTGGTACATTCCGCTTAGTTGATGCTTAGGAGATTCCTCCGGTGAACTCGCCGGTTTATAATTTGAGAATCCTTCTGTTTCGTTTATCTCATTGCTCATAATTTACAAGTAGTAAGAAATAAGTAGTAAGTAGTAAGAATCCGTGCGGCATACTGTAAGCTACTGGCTACTGCATTGGTTATTTTAACAACAAATTAAATTTTTTACAGCTATATAGTAAGATGTGAAGGCAAAAATACGAATTAAATTGAAAAAAAGCATTTACTTTGCAGGGATAAATTGTTTAGTTACGAGTTACAAGCTATGAGTTGCCCTGATATGGCAGCAAAAATCACTTGTAACTCGTAACTTGTAAACTCGTAACTTTTATAATAGCAATGGCACAAGAAGACGTTTTCAAGAAACTGGTATCGCATAGCAAAGAATATGGTTTCGTATTTCCATCCAGCGAAATTTACGATGGATTGGGGGCTGTGTACGATTATGGGCAGATGGGGGTAGAACTGAAAAACAATATTAAAAAATATTGGTGGGACAGTATGGTGCTTCTGCATGAAAACATTGTGGGGATTGACTCCGCGATATTTATGCACCCTACCATTTGGAAAGCTTCCGGACACGTTGACGCCTTCAATGACCCTTTAATTGATAATAAGGATTCCAAAAAACGCTACCGCGCAGATGTTCTTATTGAAGATCAGCTGGCAAAGTACGATGAAAAGATAAACAAAGAAGTTGCTAAGGCAGCAAAAAGATTCGGTGATGCTTTCGATGAAGCTCAATTTCGTTCAACCAACGGGCGGGTTTTAGATATTCAATCAAAAAGAAATGCGTTGCACGAACGTTTTGCAAAAGCCTTGAATGATTCTAATCTGGAAGATCTCCGTCAGATAATTATTGATGAAGAAATCGTATGCCCTATATCCGGAACCAAGAACTGGACCGAAGTACGTCAGTTTAACCTGATGTTTTCTACCGAAATGGGTTCTACTTCCGATGGTGCTATGAAAGTTTATCTTCGTCCGGAAACCGCACAGGGTATATTTGTGAACTACCTGAATGTTCAGAAAACCGGTCGCATGAAGATTCCCTTCGGTATTGCGCAGATTGGTAAGGCTTTTCGTAACGAGATTGTTGCCCGTCAGTTTATTTTCCGCATGCGTGAGTTCGAACAGATGGAAATGCAATTCTTTGTTCGTCCCGGTTCTGAGTTGGAATGGTTTGCCAAATGGAAAGAATTTCGCCTGAAATGGCATAAGGCTCTGGGCTTTGGTGATGACCATTACCGTTATCATGATCATGATAAACTTGCGCACTATGCTAACGCCGCAACGGATATCGAGTTCCTTATGCCGTTTGGTTTTAAGGAAGTAGAAGGTATTCATTCGCGCACCAACTTCGATTTAAGTCAACATGAGCAATATTCGGGTAAGAGTATCAAGTACTTCGATCCTGAATTAAACGAATCATACACTCCTTATGTGGTTGAAACAAGTATTGGGGTAGACCGTATGTTCTTAAGCGTACTGGCTGCTTCGTATTGTGAAGAAACGCTCGCCGATGGAGAAACACGTGTGGTGCTTAAGTTACCCGCTCCTCTTGCTCCGGTGAAATTGGCTGTTTTGCCGCTGGTGAAGAAAGACGGTCTTCCGGAAAAGGCGCGTGAGATTATCGATACACTGAAATTTCAGTTCCACTGCCATTACGATGAGAAAGATAGCATCGGTAAACGCTACCGCCGTCAGGATGCCATTGGCACCCCATATTGTGTTACTGTTGATCATCAAACTCCGCAAGATAACACTGTTACACTTCGCAACCGTGATACCATGAAACAGGAGCGTGTAGCTATTGCTGATTTAAATGGCATCATTGCCGACAGGGTAAGTATTGCCAGCATATTAAAGACTTTAATGTAAAACCTGATTATGATGAGAAAGATCTATTTATTACCCATATTCTTTGCTGTATTATGTTTTGTATCATGTAGCGAGACAAAAGAACCGGGTAAATACGATAATTGGAAAGAACGGAATATAGCTTTTATAGATTCTTTACAGCATGTTTATGATGCAAAGACCGATCCGGATTTGGAGTTCGTAAAGGATAGGCATGATGAAAGAATAAATATCTTCTACAAGGTTTTAGAAAAGGGTAAATCAAATGAAAAGCCGTTATACACCAGCACAGTCAAGGTGTTCTATCGCGGAATGTTCATTAATGAAGCTGTTTTTGGAGCATCAAATGAGAAGAATTATACAAAACTATGGAGAAATCTGGATGTATTTGACTCAAACATTAAGGAAGACGACCCTGATGACACATACGATACTCCTATGGAATTTGAAGTAAACGGAGTAGTTTCCGGATGGAGTGAAGTACTCCAACAGATGTCGCCCGGTGATCGTTGGGAATTATATATTCCTTATCAAAGCGGTTATGGATCTGCCGGCAGGGGAAGTATACTTGGATATTCAACTCTCATCTTTGATGTAACGATGTTAAGTTTTGAGGAATAAATAAACTCATGCAGCAATACCGGTGCAAAAGAAATTTTGTATCACCTCAAATGCAAGTTTTATCTTCGAATTACAAACTTGCATTTGAGAGGTATGTATGTAGATCTCCGTATTACCGGTTACCGGATTTTATATCCGAATGACACACCCGCGCGGCTGGGTCCCCAAAAGTTTTTCCTTCTGATTTGTTTATCCTTTCCTTCGTTTAAAGCATAACTAAAGCTTGTATAACCGGCTCCAACCGTAAATTCCATGCTCCAACGATCATTTTTAAAAGGAACATTATATCCATAACTTATGCCGGCTCCCCATGTAGCTTTTTCGGATTCACGGTATTTTCTATCTCCCAACGCTACATCGAAAGATGCAATATGGCCATGAACACCCATGAAATGGCCTTTATCGAAAGTTTCTCCAAACCAGTAACGAAGCTCCGGCTGGGTGCCTAACACACGTACTTTAAAATCATCTGATATAGAATATGGGGAATAATACACGGGTACATCCAAAGAGATTTTAGGGGATAATCTAAACTCTGCACCGGCATTCAGCACTGTTCCTGCCAGATAAAGAGCATTTGTTTTTAAGAGAATACTTTTATTCCGTACTATACCCATTTCTTCAATATCGGGTGGAGACTCTATTAATTCGGTTTCTTGTGTTGACTTGGTTATTGCTTCCACAAGATTTATTGTCTCATCGGCAGATAACATCTCTGTAGTATTCTTTATTTCGGCTACCTCCTTTTCGTACCAGGAAATTAAATAATTCCCAAATCGATACTGGGGCAGTATCTCCTTTAAATACTCAAAGGGTTCGCCTCCATGAAGTCGCCTTATTTGCACTTCTTTCTCTTCATGGGATGTTGCTGCATTTAAAACAGCCAGTACATCTTGTTTGTAGGGTAGATTATTGTCCTTACGTAAATCTACAGCTACATCATGCCATCTTATAACCCGAGATGTGGTTTTTATTATATCAGGGCTGACGGTTGGAAAAGAAATCTGCAGGTATTCTTTCAACTGTTCACTCCTCTCTTCTGCTAAAATACCGTTATTAAACGTGTTTCCATCGGGAGACGCATGTCCTGTAATAAGGATTTGAGTGATAATGGCATTGGGATTATCAACAATTTTGCGAAATTCGCTTAGCTCTCTTATATTGGTGACATTAAGAAGATTAATATCAGAAGAACTAATATTGAAAAAGACTTGATTTTGGGAGCTCCGGGCTTCAGGCGCGGGCGAATCGGCATCATAGTTAACCGCTTTAACATTAACAGATAGGGAAATAGAGAGCATGCTCACTATTACCAATAGAAAACGATAGTGTTTCATTTTGTGTTTCTTCTATTTCTCGGTGAATAGGACTATATTGTAATTGAAATTGTGTTTGTGTTGTCATTGCTACAGCAACCGGGGCAAAATTAAATAATTATTTTTAATATAATGC
>DAIMFE010000133.1:0-6911 GCA_036724805.1 Bacteroides sp. | reverse complement strand
TGTAGGGGCGGGCCTTGTGTCCGCCCCTACACCGTGCGGCATTGCTACCGGATTATATTGCGCATGAGTCCTAAAAAACTTTTAATCTTTGTAGTACATTCCCTTTTTAATCATATCCTTTACAATTGTAGATATGTAATTAGCCGCGTAACCCGGATAATCCGTACCCATTTTTTTGTTGGTAAGCTGCCCGGTTTTATCAATATACATACCATTTTTATAATACAACTTATCCTCCCTTATCAATCGGATATACTCGCTTACATAGTAACGAACTTGTTTTTTCACTTTCGCATCAAACTGTGTTTTTCCCAACCAGTCGTCAAGATTATATTCCAGATTCCGCAATAAAGCATCCTTGTATAAAGGATGATCCCCCCAGTTAAAACTATTATTCTCTCTGTTAGTTTCCTGGTTATGCACATTAGTTGCGTTTAGATTTCCATTAAAAGCAACGCAACAAGCAATAAATGCTACAAATAAAACGATCTTCTTCATAACGCTTCGATTAGTATGACTTAAAACAACACAAAATTTCACTTAAATAACAAACTAATTATTAGTTAGATATTTTACAAACACAACTTATCTGCGATAAATATTTGTATTAATTGGTATTATTGCCTGTGAGTATTAATTATTATGATCATAGCATATAAAACTACAATAGCCGGCATAGTATACTGAGGATATATATGCCAACAATTTTTTGTACAACATTCTATTGTATAAATTAGCAACAATGGTTGTTACACAAAAAAAATTAAAATGTACTCAATTCACTGTATCCACGACAAAGTTATGAAAACAATTTATATTATAAAGTATATTAAGTTGTTTTTTTGATATTGTTTGTAAATAAACCTTTAGCCTCATACTCAAACTTTATAATTTCATATATATCCATACAAATCTTCTGCTAATCATGCTTTGTATATTGCTCTTTGATTGAATGCTACTTTGTTTTGCCAAAACGGAACGTAGCATTTACCAAAACGGAACGTAGCATTTACCAAAACGGAACGTAGCATTTACCAAAACGGAACGTAGCATTTGCCAAAATGGAACGTAGCATTTGCCAAAATGAACGTAGCATTTTAATTTTTTTAGCTTATTATTAAATAAAATCCGTGTATTAAAAATCCGCGCAATCCGTGTCATCCGCGGCTAAAAAACGAATAAAATAATGTTAAACCATTGCGCTTTGGTGCAAAACCACTGCGCATTCAACACTTTTTAACGGCGGATTGCTGTTGTAAACTATTTGATAAATCGCTTAATGCCAGTAAGATAAAAAACGTTTCGACTAGCACTAGCTATAGCTACCCTATAGCAACATAACATATAAGAAAAGAGAAGAAAATATAATATCAAAAGAAGAAGAAAAAGAAGAAGAAAAGAGTGAGAGAAACTCAAGATACTGCAACTTTTTATCCGGAGTTTTTTGTATCTTTGCAAAAGCTCGAAGGCAAATAAAAAAATTATGAGTGAACAAGATCAACTGTCTCAAAACCAAGCAGAACCCGTGCAAGAAGAACCGGTGCACCAACCGGAAATAATATTAAAGCCATCTTTACCGGATGATCCGAAAACAAAAAGAAACAGAAGAATACTCTGGGTTATTGCCATTGCTTTGATTGCCTATTTTGTTTATTCATTAGGCGATATATTTCTATCGCCGGATAAGAACATACAGCAAATTTATCTTGTTCCCGAAGATGCTGTTTTTATAATCCAGTCGTCCGATCCGGTAAAGGATTTCACCCGATTTAACCGGAGTGAGGCATGGCAAACACTCAAAAAGGCCGAGCCCATCAGAGAAATGGCAGCACAGGCAGAATTTGCCGATTCGCTTATCCGCGGCAACGAAACACTTCTCTCGCTTGTTGGCGAAAGGGATATGTTAATCTCTGTTCATAAAACCCGCCCTGCGGATTTTGACTTCCTCGTAATACTCGATCTACAAAAAACCGCCAAACTTAATGTGGTGAAAGATCAGTTGGAGAATGTATTCAAAATCATGGGTAGCACCGTTACCCGCAGGGTACATAACGGCATTGATATACTCGAAATAAAAGATCCGGAAACACGCGAGATAATGTATGGCGCCTTTATTGAAAATCATTTCGCGCTATCTTTTACCTCAAAGTTGGTTGAAGCATCAATTGACCAGCGCAACACCCCTAAGATCGGTTTAAATTATTCCTTTATCGAAGCCGATAAGCTAGTAGCCGGAAAAGGTTTGTACAGATTTTACATAAACTACGCTTATTTGCCGCAGTTCATGAAAATGTATCTCGATGAAGAGAGTGAATATATTAACATGTTCGCATCTTCAATGGACTTTGCCGGGATGTTCTTCAACTCGGGCAACGATAAAATAGAACTGAAGGGATATACGATACCCAAAGAGATACAAGACCCTTATGTTGCTACGCTGCTTAAGTTGGATAAACATAAAATGAAGGCGCACGAAATCATGTCGGCCCGCACCGCTGTTTATACAAACATCGGCATTGAAGATCCGGTTAAGTTTGTAAAAGAACTGGAAACAGCCATGCAGTCAACTAACCGAGAAATGTACACCACCTATACCAACACACGAAAGAAGATAGAAAGCCTGTTTGACATCTCATTGGAAAAGAACTTCCTTAGCTGGATGTCGGGAGAATTTGCCCTATCGCAGCTGCAACCCGGATTACTGGGGCATGAACCGGAACTTATTTTGGCTGTTGCCGCTAAAAGCAAGGAAAGTGCTCGCGAAAACATGGAATTTATCGAGAAAAAGATAAAGAACCGTACCCCGGTAAAGATCAAATCGGTTGAGTACAAAGAATATCAGATTCACTATATCGAAATGAAGGGATTCTTCCGGTTGTTCTTCGGCAAAATGTTTGATAAGTTCGAAAAGCCCTATTATACGTACATTGACGACTATGTACTTTTCAGCAATAAACCCGCAACCCTGCTTTCTTTTATCGAAGATTACGAGCAGAAATACTTATTAAAGAACGACAAAGGTTTTAAGGAAACATATTCTCAATTCCATAATAGTTCTACATTCTTTATGTTTGCCGATTTCCATAAGTTTTATCCGCAACTTAAAAAGATGCTAACCCCGGAAACATGGAAAGACATCAACCAAAGTAAAGATATATTGTATTCTTTCCCTTATTGGAGTATGCAAATTGTGGGAGATACCAAAGCCCCTTCTTTGCATTGTATCATGAATTATCAACCTTATGTTTCGGAGGCAGAGCCGGAAATGGATGATGAGCCCGAAGATGAGGTGGGCGAAGAGACCGAAGAGAAACAGATTAGTGAGCTTCAACGGTTCTATATTGAAAAGTTTCAAGGAGATGTTTTACGGGAGTTCTATCCGGAGGGCGCGCTAAAAAGTGAAACAGAGATAAAGGATGGCAAACGACATGGTCGTCATCGTGAATATTACGAAAGTGGAAAGTTGAAGCTAAGGGGCAAATATTCTAAAAACAGCCCCAAGGGCACATGGAAGTACTATACGGAGGAGGGCAAACAGGATAGGAAGGAGAAATTTTAAATGAAAAACGAGCTACGCGATAAGATACTAATTCGCACTTCCTGGATAAGCACCATAGGAAATACGATATTATCTCTTTCAAAAATAGTTGTTGGTATTTTGGCCGGTAGTTTGGCGGTTGTTGGAGATGGTATAGATTCCGCCACAGATGTGATCATCTCAATTGTAATGATATTTACGGCACGCATTATTAACCGCCCTCCTTCTCGTAAATATGTGTACGGGTACGATAAAGCCGAAGGTATCGCAACCAAGATTTTGTCTTTAGTTATTTTCTACGCGGGTGTACAAATGTTTATATCAGCAATAGAAAGTATAATCTCGGTAGAAGAGAAAGTATTACCTTCTACAATTGCTATTTATGTTACCGTATTCTCCATCGCTGGAAAACTCTTGCTGGCATGGTATCAGTATAAACAAGGCAAAAAGGTAAACAGCTCTATGCTCACGGCCAATGCTATAAATATGCGAAATGATGTTCTCATCTCTACCGGGGTATTGGTTGGTTTGCTCTTCACGTTTGTCTTCAAGGTGCCCATCCTCGATTCTGTTACGGGTTTACTCATCAGTTTATTTATTATCAAATCTGCCATTTCTATATTTATAGACTCTAATGTAGAACTGATGGACGGAGTAAAAGATGAAACCGTGTACAGTAAAATATTTGAAGCTGTAGAAAAAGTACCGGGTGCCAGTAATCCGCATCGCGTGCGCTCAAGGCAATTAGGAAATATGTATGTTATCGCGCTAGATATTGAGGTAGACGGAGATATAACCGTTAACCACGCCCACGATATAGCTACCGATGTTGAGAAAAGCATTAAAACAGAGGTAGAAAATGTATACGATATTATGATACATATTGAACCCGCCGGCAAGTGCCACGAAGCCGAGAAATTCGGGATAACGAAAGAAATGATTGAATAAATGCTCTCTTTGTGCATTTATCTCCCAAATATTGTATAAATTTGCAGCCAATCAAGAATAATTATGCATTATGGGAAAGAAAACTACGCGATTAGATACCATAAAACTAATCATATCCAACAAAGAAATAAGCTCTCAGGAAGAATTGCTTATTGAATTAAATAAGGAAGGCTTCACTTTAACGCAAGCAACACTCTCGCGCGACTTGAAACAATTAAAAGTGGCCAAAGCCGCAACGATGAATGGTAAATATATATACGTTTTACCTAATAATATAATGTATAAACGCACTACCGATCAGTCGGCCGGTGAGATGATGCGCAATAACGGGTTTGTATCTTTAGAGTTTTCGGGGAATATAGCCGTTATTAAAACGCGACCGGGATACGCGAGTAGCATTGCCTACGACATCGACAATCGCGATTTCACGGATATACTGGGAACTATAGCAGGCGATGACACCATAATGTTAGTACTTCGTGAAGAAGTAACACAAGATGCAGTGCGTACAATGCTGTCGTTCGTGATACCAAATCTACCAAATCTTTAACCCGTACATAGAGTAAAAATGGATAATTTGCAAATAGATGTAATGGTAGCCGATGCCTCTCACGAGGTATATGTAGACACCATTCTTGATACCATAACCGCCGCCGCGAAGGTAAGAGGTACAGGGATTGCCAAACGTACGCATGAGTATGTGGCCCAGAAAATGAAAGAAGGGAAAGCAATTATTGCGCTTGCCGATGACGAATTTGCCGGGTTCTGTTATATTGAAAGTTGGGGAAACAAGCAATATGTTGCCAACTCGGGACTTATAGTAGTTGAGAAATTTCGTGGTCATGGACTGGCCAGAAGGATTAAACAGGCTGCTTTTACACTGTCGCGCTTGCGATGGCCACATGCTAAACTTTTTGGTTTAACCAGCGGTGGAGCTGTAATGAAAATAAACACAGAACTTGGATATGTGCCGGTTCCTTTTGCCGACCTTACCGATGATGAATCGTTTTGGAGAGGATGCGAAGGATGCATAAATCACGATGTATTGATGCGTACCGAACGAAAATATTGTATTTGCACAGCAATGCTTTGCGATCCGGAGAAAGATAAACATAAATTATAATCATTAAAAATACCCTATATGAAAAAGAAAGTTGTTCTGGCATTTAGTGGGGGTTTGGATACTTCTTTTTGTGCCATGTACCTGTCTAAAGACAAAGGATATGAGGTTTACACCGCCATTGCCAATACGGGCGGATTCTCTGAAGAGGAGCTTAAAACGATTGAAGAAAAAGCATATAAACTGGGAGCGGTTAAGCATGTAAGCCTGGATGTAACTCAGGATTACTACGAAAAGAGCATTAAATATATGGTTTTCGGAAATGTGCTCCGCAACGGTACTTATCCTATATCGGTTAGTTCGGAACGTATTTTTCAGGCAATTGCTATTGCTAATTATGCCAAAGAAATCGGTGCGGATGCTATCGCTCACGGTAGTACAGGTGCCGGTAACGATCAGGTTCGTTTCGACCTTACTTTTGATGTTCTTGCCCCGGGACTGGAGATCATCACTCCTACCCGCGATATGATTCTTACCCGCGAATATGAAATCAATTACTTACGTGAGCATGGTTATGAAGCAGACTTTGTTAAAATGGAATATTCCATTAATAAAGGCCTGTGGGGAACTTCTATCGGAGGAAAGGAAACATTACAAAGCAACCAGACTTTGCCTGAAGAGGCTTATCCAAGCCAGGTTACCGCCGAAGGTACCGAAGTGATTAAACTTACATTCGAAGAGGGTGAATTGAAAGCGATCAACGGAGAAGCGTACACTAATCCGGTAAAAGCGATCAATAAAGTAGAAGAAATTGGTAGTAAATATGGTATCGGACGTGATATGCACGTGGGTGATACGATCATCGGGTTAAAAGGTCGTGTTGGTTTCGAAGCTGCCGGACCAATGTTAATTATAAACGCGCATAAGCTTCTGGAAAAACATACTTTGAGTAAATGGCAACAATACTGGAAAGAACAGGTGGGCACATGGTATGGCATGTTCCTGCACGAAGCTCAATACCTTGAGCCGGTAATGCGCGACATTGAGGCAATGCTCCAAAGTTCGCAACGTAATGTAACCGGTACTGTGATTGTTCAACTCCGCCCGTATAGTTTCACGCTTGTGGGCGTTGAATCTGATTATGATCTTGTTAAGAATGAACTTGGAGAATATGGCGAAGTTCAGAAAGGATGGACGGCCGAGGATGCTAAAGGGTTTACGAAGATAAGTTCTACGGCGTTACGGGTTTATTTTGCGAACCAAAAGAAGAACGGAAAGAATTAAAAGATACCGCATGGTGTAGGGGCGGGTCTTGTGTCCGCCCTTGAATGAATTCTTGTAATTTACAGGGCGGACACAAGGCCC
>DAIMFE010000132.1:0-6936 GCA_036724805.1 Bacteroides sp. | reverse complement strand
TCCAAACAGCACGTTGCATTTGTCTCAACAGCACGTTGCTAAATCGAAAATGCACGTTGCATTTGGGTAAACAACACGTTGCATTTGGATGGGTACAAACCGGGCAATCAACAACAATGATATTTATCTATAGTATATTGAGATAAAGAAGCAAGTTTTTATAATGATTTAAATATCCTACACTAATAAATAAATATTTTTTTCAATTTAAAACTTTGGATTCCTAATTATAATAGTAATTTTGTCTTTAGATAGAATGCTTTTTTTATAATAGCGAGTCCCCTATCAATAAACTATAACTTAAAATAAAGTGATTATGAAGAAGATTATACTCATTATTTGGTGCTTTCTCGGTGTTTTAACAGTGCATTCACAAGAATTATCATCTTATCAGCAGAAATTGTATACAGATATCTTGGTGGCCAAAGTTCCCTTTTTTGTTTCTAATATAGAAATAGCTAATACGGACAAAGATAATAACATAATTACCAACTATGGCGATAATATAAGTAGTCATAATACTAAATATTTAACGCCTAGAATAACTGTAAGCTCAATAGTAAGAGGTAATTATGTTCTTAATATTAAGTTATATCAAAATAACGTTTTAAAAGTTGGATCAGGTCAAACTGATTATACAAATTCTTATACAGCACCACTGGATGCAACCCCAAATCAGGTTCTCAGAATTCCCGGATGGGGAACAGAAACTACCGGATACTGGAAGCCTGGCACATACAGATATGAGATTTGGTATGGAGATATATGCATTGGGAGTAAAACGTTTTCAATAAAATAAATATGGAAATGTTACTCATTTTCTACTATCAATTCCCCACATCATTTTGTCCCTTAATGTGTCGAAGAAACTTTGTCCGCAGCGTTTAATCACTTTAATAGTATAATCTGCTTTTTTGATAGTAAGTTTATTGCTATCTTTTAGTGATTCATTCCGGCCATCAATGGCAATCAGAAAACTGTGGTTGCGGCTTTCAATGTCCAGCGTTATTTCCCAATCATCGCGGATAACAACCGGACGAACATTTAAACTATGTGGCGCAACCGGAGTAATCGTGATGGCATTTAATTGAGGAACCAGAATAGGACCGCCAACACTTAAAGAATAAGCAGTAGATCCTGTAGGGGTTGCCAAAATTAATCCGTCTGCCTGATAGGTAATAAGATTTTCTCCATTGATAGAAGTATGGATGGTTATCATAGATGAGCTGTCACGTTTCATTACTGCTATTTCATTCAATGCATACGGAGAAAATTTCAAAAGTTTATTATCCTCGCATACAAGTTGGATAATACTTTTTTCTTCAATGGTATATTTCTGCTGATAGATATCATTAATTGTCAGCTCAATTTCTTCCGGAGATACATCTGCCAAGAAACCAAGTCGACCGGTATTAATACCCAAAATAGGTATTCCTTTCCTACCTACCCGGTTGGCTGCTTTCAAAAAAGTACCATCCCCCCCAATACTGATCACCATATCAGTATCAAAATTATTACCGGTAAATAATCCGGCAACGCTGATTTTTAGTTTAAGTTCTGAAACCAGAAAGTCATAAAAATCTTTAGCCACATAAACTTCAGCATCTCTGTTATCCAGAATTCTGAATAAATCTTCGGCATAAGAAGCTTTTTTTGCCTGATGTGTATTTCCAAATATAGCAAACCGCATAGATAATACTTTTTAGGATACAAATGTGCAACTTTTTTCCAATTCTATAAACATATCCTTAGAATCTATAATATAGAATAACTAAAAAAACACATAAAACCCTGTACTTTTCAGCAAAATCAGTTATCTTTGTAACTGATCTTTGGATTGAAAAAGTGAAACATTTAAAAACCATTTTTGTTGCTGGCTAACCAGTTGGTATGAGCAAAAATGGAATTTTTTTATAGGATCAATTCATATTCGGAAATTTTTATAATTTAGAAGTGAATCTTTAATAAACAATGACCAAGTTAAGTGTAAACATAAACAAAGTGGCAACTTTGCGGAATGCCCGTGGAAGCAATGTGCCAAATGTAGTGCAGGTTGCATTAGACTGTGAAAAGTTTGGTGCCGATGGCATAACAGTTCATCCGCGCCCTGATGAAAGACATATTCGCAGAAGCGATGTGTACGAACTTCGCCCTTTACTTAAAACTGAATTTAATATCGAAGGTTATCCCGATAAAGAATTCATAGACTTAGTGCTGAAAGTAAAACCAAATCAGGTAACTTTGGTACCCGATTTGCCTTCACAAATAACTTCAAATTCCGGTTGGGATACAAAAAGGAACATAGTCTTACTTACAGAAATTTTGAGTGCATTCAAAATGGCTCATATCCGTACATCGGTATTTGTGGCTCCCGAAAAAGAAATGATTGAATATGCGGCCAAAGCCGGAGCTGATAGAGTGGAGCTATATACCGAACCATATGCGACAGCCTTTCCAAAGGGAAAAGAAGAGGCTGCAAAACCATTTATAGAAGCAGCGAATATTGCTTGTAGGCTTGGAATGGGGTTGAACGCGGGTCATGATTTAAGCCTTATAAACTTAAATTATTTATATACCCATATACCTTGGTTAGATGAAGTGTCGATTGGTCATGCGCTAATCAGCGATGCACTTTATCTAGGATTGGAGAAAACGATTCAGGAATATAAAAAATGCCTTACTAAATGAACTTACCAATGATGTTGGCCCAGGCGGGCAAAAGTTTAGCTGATTCCTTAGCTACCGCGAATCCGGTTTTAACACCGGTCAATACTCCCGAAAAAATGAATATGCTTGATATGGCTATAAAGGGAGGGTGGATAATGATTGTACTGGCAGTTTTGTCGGTTATCTGCTTTTATATTCTTTTCGAAAGAATGTATGTAATACGTAAAGCAAGAAAAGAAAACCCTGATTTTATGGATCGTATAAAGGATTATATTTTGAATGGCGAAATTAAGTCGGCTCTAAACTATTGTGCCAATGTAAATACACCGGCATCTCGAATGATAGAAAAAGGTATTACCCGCATCGGACGTCCTGTAAATGATATTCAGGCAGCTATCGAAAATGTGGGAAACATGGAGGTGGTTAAGCTTGAAAAAGGTCTTACAATTATGGCAACAATAGCCGGAGGAGCACCAATGATTGGCTTTCTCGGAACGGTAACCGGAATGGTTAGAGCCTTTTATGAAATGGCTAATGCCGGGAATAATGTGGATGTAACCCTCCTGTCTGGCGGTATATACGAAGCCATGATTACAACCGTAGGAGGTTTAATAGTAGGCATCATCGCCATGTTTGCCTATAACTATTTAGTAACGCTTGTAAGTAGCGTGGTTAATAAAATGGAAACCCAAACAATGGCTTTTATGGATTTGCTTAACGAACCGGCAAAAAGATAAAATTAAAAGGAGTAAGAATAAATAATAAAAGAAATGGCTTTAAAGAGAAGAAATAAAATATCACCTACATTTAGTATGGCATCAATGACGGATGTTATATTTCTGTTGCTTATCTTCTTTATGATAACATCAACGGTGGTATCTCCTAATGCTATTAAGGTGTTATTACCACAAGGAAAGGAACAAACTTCGGCCAAACCGCTGACCCGGGTAATTATAGATAAGAACCTGAATTATTATGCAGCTTTAGGAAATGAGAGTGAGCAGGCGTTAGATGAAGCTGAAATTACCGCCTTTCTCCAATATTCCGCATTAAAAGAACCGGATATGTACATCGCCTTGTATGCGGATGAAGCCGTTCCTTACAGGGAGATCGTTAAAATACTAAATATAGCTAACGAAAATCAGTATAAAATAGTATTGGCAACACGGCCACCCGAGAGAAAATAGAAATGGCAGAAAAGAAGGGTAAATTCATAGGTATACTTGGTGCATTATTGATACATGTAGCCATTCTTGCTTTATTACTCATTATATTTATAACTGCTCCGGAAAAAAAAGAGGAGAGTGGTATTGAAGTAGTAATGGGTAATGTGGAAGATGCTTTTGGTGGTTTTGATCCTTCCAGCCTTGTTGATGTAGATGTTATGCCACAACCTGAAGAAGCAACCGAACCTGATTTACCTTCGGAACCGGATTTGCCTTCCGAAGAAGATTTAATAACGCAGAACAGAGAACAAACGGTTGTTGTACCGAATAAAAAACAGGAAGAAAAGAAAAAGCCGGAAAAAACCGAAGCTGAAAAGGCAGCCGAAGCTAAAAGATTAGCGGATGAAAAAGCCGAAAGGGAAAGAAAAGCTGTCGCAGAAGCAAAACGACTGGCAGAAGAACAGGCCGAAAGGGAACGTAAGGCAGCGGCCGAAGCAGCTAACAAGCTTGTTGCCGGTGCCTTTGATAAAAGCGAACAAATGGGGAGTACAGGGCAAACTTCCGGACAAAATACACAAGGAAGCCCAACAGGAGCTACTACAGGTACAAATCAAATAAATCAACCAAAAATTGATTTGGCGGGTCGCTTCCCTCGTGAAGGCGATTTCCCATTACCTGCTTATAATGTTCAGGAGGAAGTAATTGTTACAATAAATATATCAGTTAATCCGGGGGGATATGTTGTAGGTACCAGTATTAACCAGCAAAAAACAAATACGGTTAATTCGGAATTGCGCAGGGCTGCAATAGATGCAGCCAAAAGAACAAGGTTTAATACTATAGATGGCTCCATAGACCAACAAGGATCGATAACTTATAATTTTAATCTAAAATAACCACATTTACAATTTACCATTTACTACTGACCATTTACTAGATACTTCAAAAGTAAATGGTGAAAAATAAATAGTAAATGGCAAATAGTAAATGGTAAACCAAAACATTTATTTATGGGTACTATTTATGTTTTCTTTGCGGATGATTTCGAGGAAATTGAAGCATTTACAGCTATTGACGTTCTGAAACGTGCCGGACTTAATGTAGAAATGGTTAGCATAACAGAAAAAAATATTGTTATGGGCGCTCATGATATTCCGGTAATTTGTGATTCTATCTTTAAAGATAGAAGTTTTGCTAATGCGGATTTATTGTTATTACCCGGGGGTATGCCTGGTGCGGGTACTTTGTCGGAGCATCAAGGGTTAAAAGCGCTTGTTGCTGAATTTATCACTACAAATAAATTGGTTGCGGCAATATGTGCAGCTCCTATGGTTTTTGGAAAACTAGGACTTGCTAAAGGAAGAAAAGTAACTTGCTATCCTGGTTTTGAACAATATATGGAAGGTGCCGATTGCACAGGAGAAACAGTAGTGGTTGATGGCAATTTAATCACCGGTAAAGGTCCTGGCGCAGCCATGGAATTTGCTTTAACTGTGGTTGGCAAATTGTGTGGTACAGAAAAAGTGGCTGAACTGGAAGAGGCAATGTGTATTAAAAGATAGTTAGACCGTTCGATAATAACGTATTATGAATATCAACCACAGATTAACGCGTTACACAGATAATCAATCCGGATTATAAAATCTGTGTAATCTGTTAACCTGTGGTTAATTGACATAGCACGTTATTGATAGAATAGCAACTATTGAAAAAAGAAAAACCGATGAAGAAATATGCTTTAATTGTTGCAGGTGGAAAAGGTTTGCGTATGGGAGGAGAATTACCCAAGCAATTTTTGCCTATTGGAAATGAACGTCCTGTATTAATGTACACAATAGAAGCTTTTTACAATTATGATAATAATATTTCCTTAATTCTCATTTTACCCACATCCCAACAAAAATACTGGAAAGAGTTATGCGAAAAGCATAATTTTCTAATCCCTCACCAAATAGCTAATGGAGGAGAAACCCGGTATCACTCCGTTAAAAGCGGGTTGGAATTTGTTACTGATAATGGCGTTGTTGGGGTTCACGATGGAGTTCGCCCATTTGTATCTGCCAAAGTAATTGATAAATGCTTTACTTTGGCAAAAGAGCATAAAGCGGTTATTCCGGTAACCGATGTTGTGGAAACCATTCGGCAAATAGACAACAATGCCAGCCACACAGTAAATCGTGATCATTATAAACTAGTGCAAACCCCGCAGGTATTCGATTGCAAGGTTTTAAAACAAGCTTATCAGCAGCCATATAATAAAACCTTTACAGATGATGCTTCTGTAGTAGAAGCTATCGGGGTATCTGTGTACCTGACAGAAGGAAATCAAGAGAATATAAAAATAACCACACCATTTGATTTGAAAATAGCCAATGCTTTATTGGAATGTTTGATTTAACTACACGAGACATAAAATATCTATCAGGGGTAGGGCCTCAGAAAGCAACTTTACTGAATAAAGAACTGGGGGTTTATTCTCTGCACGACTTACTTTATTATTTTCCTTATAAATACGTTGACCGGAGCCGGATTTATTATGCTCATGAAATTGACGGTAATATGCCTTATATTCAGTTAAGGGGAGAAATATTAGGATTCGAAACAGTAGGTGAAGGAAGACAAAGACGATTGATAGCACATTTTTCTGATGGAACAGGCGTAGTAGATCTGGTTTGGTTTCAAGGAATCAAGTACATTCTCAATAAATATAAAATAGGAGAAAAATATATTGTTTTCGGTAAGCCTACGGTATTTGGCGGAAGGATCAATATTGCACATCCGGATATCGATAAAGCAGCTGAGCTAACTCTTTCATCCATGGGTCTGCAACCTTATTATAATACCACGGATAAGATGAAGCGAAGTTATCTGAACTCGCATGCTATACAGAAGATGATGTCTATGATTCTCCAACAAATGCAATCTCCCTTGCAAGAAACGCTTTCCGAAGGAATAATAGCAGAACATCATCTTATGTCTTTAACAGAGGCGATGCATAATATTCATTTTCCTTCAAATCCGGAGATGCTTCGTAAAGCACAATATAGATTTAAATTTGAAGAATTATTCTACATACAATTAAATATTCTTCGTTACTCGCGAG
>DAIMFE010000131.1:0-7208 GCA_036724805.1 Bacteroides sp. | reverse complement strand
TTATATAGCATCCCTTTATCCTTTATATTTATTCACTCCAAAAAAACTTTTTCTAAAAAGATGAGTATAAAAAACAAAAAAAGTTATCCTATTAAAAACAATCTAAGTCTAAATGAGATATAGTAACCCATTGAGTAGAAACAAAGAATTATGGAAACAGTTTTTAACTGGAAACGATAATGCTTTTGCCGAATTATATAAATTGAATGTGGATGCTATGCTCGATTATGGATTGCACTTTACCCCCCTGCGAGAGGAAATTAAAGATGCCATTCAAGATATTTTTGTAACCATATATAATAAGCGGAATAATTTATCAACTGTTGAAAACGTAAGGCTGTATCTTTTTGTGTCGCTCAAGAATTACCTGTTTTCTCTTTTTAATAAAGATAAAAACCACTATCAAATAGATACGATGGAACCCGTATTCAGCTTTGAAAGCTCTGTCGAAGAGCTATATATAGGATTAGAAATAGAGAGTGAACAACGAATATATATTAAACGGATGTTGAATTTATTGTCTCCCAGGCAGCGAGAAGCCATTTATTACAGATATACGGAAGGAATGTCTTTTGAGGAAATATGTATATTAATGCAAATGAACACCCAATCTGTACGAAACTTACTACACCGATCCATCACAAAAATCAGGGAGGCATACAAAGAATACAAAAAACAAAGCGAGATGAGGGGGAGAGTTTTATGAATAAAGATTACAGGAAATATACAAGCAGGGAATTGCTGGATGATGATTATTTCATTCAATCCATGATGCATCGAACCGTTGAAACAGATAGTTTTTGGAATTCACTGATAGATGATGGCATTCTGGATGATGATCAGTTTCAGGAAGCGCGGAATTTTGTAATGCTAATGCAAAGGTCCAATAAAATAAGTACCGCCAAAGAAAAGAATGACTTATGGGTAACGATTGAAATAAAGAATAAGGAAATTCTCAAAAAAGATATACGCGAAAAAAAGATCTACCTCTGGAGTTTTGCAGCTTCCTTTTTGCTATTGATAGGCGGTTTATCATTCTTTCTTTTAAATGAAACAGAATCCGATAAATTAGATTTTGATACCATAATGGGCTGTGTGCAAAAAGACTCTATCGCGACAACTAAGGATATACAGCTAATACTTTCTAATAAAAAAACAATTCAACTGGAAGAAACTTCAGCCGATATTGAACTGGATAAAGAAGGCGGAGTGCATATAAATTCCGAAAAATGGGCTGATGCAGCCGCTGAAAAGGAAGAAAAAGAAGAGATTTCTTACAACCAATTGATCGTTCCTATGGGGCGCCACTCTCGATTGGTGTTGCCGGATGGAACCAAGATGCATATAAACGCGGGATCGAAGGTGATGTTTCCGAATAAATTTAAGAAGAACGAACGAGAAATATTTGTAGATGGAGAGGCATATCTTGAAGTAGCCCATAACCCCAAGGTGCCTTTCTATGTTCGTACAACAAGTATGGACATAAAAGTTCGAGGTACAGCATTTAATGTTCGCGCATATCAGGAAGATGAAGAGCAATCCGTAGTTCTTGTTTCGGGCTCGGTAGTGGTATATACTGAAGATAACCACGAAGCACAGCTCACTCCCGATCAGAAACTGGGATATACAACCGGCAAATGTACAATATCGCGAATTAATTCGAAAGATTACGTTTCTTGGGTTCATGGATATTTCATCTATAATAAAGAACCATTAAAAAATATTATGAAACAGATATCCAGGTACTATGGAGTTGATGTTGTGTGTGGCTCTACAACACACACATTAACCTGTAGCGGCAAATTAGACCTTAAAGAAGAATTAGATATAGTGATGAATGATTTAGCAAACCTTCTAACTGTAAATATAACAAAGAATGAAAAAACGTATTACATAACTAAAGAGTAAAATGGCCTATGAAGTAAAACAATTTTAAGTAGTTAATTGTTGAGGTAACGGTCGCCTAAAAAAAGACCTGACGAAAATTTAAGTTAGTTATTAAAAACCTTAATCACACTAATGTATGATTGCCAATCGACTATGTGAAGCCTCAAATTCCAGAGGCAGGAAATTATTTGGAATTGTATTTGTTTTGTTATTCTCGTTTGTAGCAACGGGAAAAGTTTTTGCAGAAGACACTTATGCGCAAAATAAGCGTCTAACCCTCGAGATGAGTAACATCACCATGCGTGATGTATTCAATGAGATAGAAAAAAATAGTGAATATATCTTTTTTTATTCTGATGAGGTAAATGTTTTCAAAAAAGTTGCTGTAAATATTACAGATAAAACAATTGATGAAATCATGAACCAAATGCTGAAAGATACGGATTATACTTATACTGTATCGGATAGGCAGGTGTTTGTTAAGCCATTGGCTAAGACAGAAACCGTTACTGTTGCGAATGCGGAAGTAATTACGCAGTTAAAAACAGTAGCTGGTGTTGTAACGGATAAAACCGGCGAGCCTGTTATTGGCGCGAACGTTGTTTTAAAAGGACAAACATCAACAGGTACTATTACCGATATGGATGGTAAATTTACGTTGAATGTACCGGATGGCGCTGTGCTGATTGTGAGTTATATCGGGTATAAAACACAAGAAGTGGCAGTTTCGGGCAATAGCCTGCGTATAACTATGCAAGACGACTCTACGGTGATGGATGAAGTAGTTGTGGTGGGGTATGGTGTACAGAAGAAGGTGAATCTATCCGGATCGGTTGCTTCAATTGATAGTAAGGAGCTAGAGAATCGTCCTATACAAAATATCTCTAGCGGGTTACAAGGATTAATGCCGGGTATTACTATTACAAGTGTAAATGGAGCTCCGGGTATGGATGGAGGTACTATACGCGTGCGTGGTGTTGGTACATTAAATGGAGCAAGTCCATATATTCTTGTTGATGGCGTGGAAACTGAAACAATAAATGCTATTGACCCAAATGATATCGCGTCAATATCTGTTTTAAAAGACGCTGCATCTGCTGCGATTTATGGATCAAAGGCAGCTAATGGAGTTCTTTTGATTACTACTAAAAGAGGAAATTCCGGAAAATCAAAAGTATCCTATACCGGATATGTAAGTTTCCAGAATGCTACAAACCTTATTGAGAGAATGGGATCACATGAATATGCAACGTTATTAAATCAGGTTCTCGAAGCCGATGGACGTGCAAAACGTTTCAGTGATGAAGAATTGCAAAAATTCAAGAACGGAAACGATCCCCTTTATCCCGATACAGATTGGTATGATTTGGCTTATAAAACCGGAGTTCAGCATCGGCACAATATTAACATAAATGGTGGCACGGAGAATGTTAAATATATGGCTTCTCTTGGCTATATGAATCAAACAGGTATTTTGCCACATGCCGGTCGTGAACAGTTTAACGCGCGTACTAATTTGGATATGAAGCTGACAGATCGATTGTCGGCGCGAATGAATCTGGCATTTATTAAAAATGAATATTCAGATCCCAGTTCGGCATATGCCGGAGGTAGTAGTGATCAGATTATCAGGCAGTTAAATTTGATCGCTCCATGGATTGTTGCTCGTCATGATAATGGTACCTGGGGAACTATTTCAGATGGTAGCCCGATAGCATGGTTGGATTCCGGAATGAAAGTAAATAGGGATAATTATAATTTTTCGGGTATTGCCGCGTTAGACTATAGAATTATTGATGGCTTAGTCTTAACATTGCAAGGCGCCTATGTAAATAACCTGCAAAATTATACCTATTTCCGTAAATACATCAAGTATAATGAGAATAAAGAATCAGAACCGAATGAGCTAGATGAACGTTTTTACAGATGGGATCGTACTAATTATGATGTATTATTAAATTACGACAAATCTTTTGGGAAACATAATTTGAAAGGATTAGCCGGTTGGCATACTGAAAAATATAATTATAAATATCAGAGGGCAATACGGAGTAAATTTCCTAATAACAATCTAACTGATATGAATGCCGGTGATGCATCGACGCAAAAGAATGAAGGGAATACGGCAGAATTAGCTATGTTATCGTGGTTCGGACGTATCAATTATGATTATGACGGTAAGTATTTATTTGAAGCAAATATACGTGCAGATGGTTCTTCTCGTTTTGCTAAAGGACATCGTTGGGGCTATTTTCCTTCTTTTTCTGCTGCATGGCGCATAACAGAAGAGCAATTTATGGCGAATGTTAGAGAAAACGGATTGTCTAATCTAAAAATTCGTGCTTCATGGGGGCAATTGGGAAATCAGGATGCTTTAACAGCCAATGCCAGCGACTATTATCCGGCGATAAATACTTATGATATTGATGCTAAATATCCTTTTGGCGGTAGTTTAAATACAGGATATTATCAAAGGAAATATCGTTTAGAAACAATAACATGGGAAAAAGCTACAACTTGGGGCTTGGGTCTTGATTTTACATTGTTTGATAAATTGAATGGATCAATAGACTATTATAATCGTAAAACTACGGGTATTATTCAGGATGTAACTGTTCCGAGTGAATTTGCTTTGGATGCCTATAAAGACAATATTGGTTCTGTTCGTAATACAGGTATCGAAATAACTTTGGATTACCGTACCCGGATTGGTGAGTTTGATTTAGGTTTCGGCGCTAATTTTAGTTATAATAAAAATAAAGTGTTGGATTTAGGCGAAAATGATCCTGATAAATATTTAACTACCGGAACCGAGCAGCGAAATAAAGTTGGGCAACCCATGAACTCATATTTTCTCTACAGGGCAAATGGTTTCTTCAATTCGCAAGAAGAGGCTGATGCATATACAGAGAAATATGGTAACCCATTTGGGAAAAAATTTATGGCTGGAGATTTACGTTATGTAGATGTAAATAAAGATGGAAAGTTAACAGCCGAAGACCGTGATTATTGTGGAAGCACAGATCCTAAGTATAATTTTGGATTTAATGTTAATGCGGCATGGAAGAATTTTGATCTTGCCCTGGTGTTTAATGGCGCTGCCGGTGTTAAACGGCTTTTTGACGCTTATGAAGTTTTTGGTAATTTCTCGGGTGACGCATCACATCCGTCAACTAATTGGAGAGATGCCTGGACAGAAAACAATCACAATGCTAAAATGCCACGTTTGTTTTATGATACAAATTCGCCAAGTAGCTATCGTACAGTTAAATCTGATTTCTGGATGGAAAATACGAGTTATTTGCGTTTGAAAAACCTTCAATTGGGTTATACTTTGCCAAAAACAGTATTGAGATCAATGGGAGTCGATAATATACGTATATATTACTCAGTTGAAAACCTGTTTACAATAGATAAAATGAAGGCAAGTATCGATCCCGAAGCAACAAGTAGCCGTCTGTCTTCATATCCATTATTACGTACCCATGCTTTTGGTATTAATGTATCATTCTAATTTCTGACGACTAAAAAAATCATTATGAAACATTTAAAAAAATATATATTAGTGGGAATGGTAGCACTGCTAACTGCCTCATGTAACGATTTTCTAGACACTGCACCTAAAGATGCTTTGTCGCCAAGTACTACCTGGAAAACAGAAGAAGATGCCCAAAAATTTGCTGTTGGATGTTACGATGGCTGGGAAAGTGGTACTACCATTTTATATCTTGATTGTGGATCGGATTTTGGTTACAATAATTTTGAATGGGAGCAATACAAACTTATTGGAAATGGTGCAATGACAGCAGCGTCAAGTGATGTAGCCAATTTTTATGGATTTGGAATTATTCGTCGCTGCAATACTTTTCTTGAAAAAATTGATAATATTCCATTTTCGAATGAACAAACAAAAAAAGATTTAATAGGCCAAATTCGTACTATCCGTGCTTACAGGTACTTTATAATGAATTGGGTTTATGGGGGAGTACCTATAATCGATAATTATAACAGTGCTGAAGAAGCAAGAGTTCCTCGTGATACAGAAGAAAATGTTCTGAAATATGTTAATGAAGAATTGGATTTAGCGATAAGCGAATTAAATCCTGCTCCGACAGCGCGCGGGCGAATTGCCAAAGGGGGTGCTATGGCCATAAGAATGCGTACTGCTTTGTATTATGGTGACAATCAGAAAGCAAAAGATATGGCTGATGCGATTATCAAACTTGGGCAATATAATTTGGAGCCTGATTATGCCAACTTGTTTAAGGTTTCCGGACAAGGATCTGATGAAATAATTCTGGCAATTCAATATATTGATAATACTAGAGAATTGGGGGTGATTGGGCAAATGTATAACAATGCCGATGGCGGTTGGTCTTCAATAGTACCTACACAAAACTTGATTGATGCTTATGAAATGAATGATGGCTTAACAAAAGAAGAATCATTAGTATATGATCCTGTTCATCCTTTTGCAAATCGTGACCCTCGTATGGAAATGACCGTTATGTATCCTGGTATGAATTGGAAAGGGGGTGTACTAAATACTTTAGATGCTACTATTAATGGTAATAGTAACGCAAATTATCCACCATCAGCAAATAATGCTTCCAAAACGGCTCTAACTTGGAGAAAATATCTTGATCCGATGGATCAGTATGCAAATGGAATATGGGCTACAAACGCTTCTCCTATTTTAATTCGTTATGCAGAAGTATTGTTAACTTATGCAGAAGCTGCCAATGAACTTTCCGGCCCTTCTACAGATATTTATGATAAACTTGATTTAGTTCGTCAGCGGGTAGGTATGCCTAAAGTTGATCGTGCTAAATACAATACTAAAGAAACATTGCGCGAATTAATCCGTCGTGAACGCGCTGTAGAATTAGCGGGTGAAGGAGTGCGTCGTGCCGATATCCTCCGATGGAAGGATGATAGCGGCAAAATGCTGGCAGAAACTGTGTTAAATGGCGTTTTACAACGCATAGTAGGAACTGTAAATAATGATGAAACAGACCCAACTAAACGTGCGGTAGTTAAATTAGATGCAACTCCTGAAGAAAAGAAGGTAGAAGATCGGGTATTTAAACCACACAATCGTTATAACCCGATTCCACAAACAGGTGCGATGGATAAAAATCCGAATTTGAAACAAAATGAGGGCTATTAATTAGTCTTATGTATGTAAAAGAGGTTATTTTCGAATAACCTCTTTTTTTGGTTCGCCCGGCATGATTATGAGCTTGATGTTTTTTCCATATCCCAGGCATACTGTATCAAGACACCGGATATCAGGGATATCGTCCGGATGGGGTTTCCAT
>DAIMFE010000130.1:1839-7278 GCA_036724805.1 Bacteroides sp. | reverse complement strand
CGTTTGAGTTGCTTTATACCAGGCACAGAGGCTATGCGGAATATAAAGCGAAGCCTCTGTGTTTTAAATAGTATAAATTAATTAAGCATAAACTGATTCCTGATACTCTTAAGACCTCTTATCAGATTTTCTTGTTGCGTGGCTATATTGATACGGATAAATCCTTCTCCGGCTTCACCATACATAATACCTTCATTCACCCAAAGATCTTCTTTCATCAGGAGTTTATCGGATATTTCTTTAGAGGCAAGTCGCAATGCAGAGCAGTCTACCCATACCAGATAAGTTGCTTCAAGCGGAAGAACCGGAAGATGGGGAAGATATTTCTCAAAGAAATTGGAGAGGATCGTATAATTATTATAAAGATAAACTTTCAACTCTTCCAGCCAGTCTTCACCTTCATTGTAGGCGGCAATCAGTGCTTCAACAGCAAAACAATTAATTTCGCATACCTCATTAATATTGAGCGCTTTATCAATTCTGTGGCGTATTTCTTCATCGGCAGCAATGATATTTGCCACCTGAATACCCGCAAGGTTAAATGTTTTGCTTGGTGCTGTACAGGTTACGGAATTCATCAAAAACGCTTCGCTGATGGATGCAAAAGGTATATGGATGTGTTCGTTGTATACCAGGTCGCAATGAATTTCATCTGATACAACAATCACATTATTGCGGAGGCATATCTCACCTATGCGTTGCAGCTCTTCCAGCTTCCATACTCTTCCAACAGGATTATGCGGACTGCAAAGTAGCATGAGTTTTACCTTTGGATCGGAAGCCTTTTGTTCGAGGTCATCAAAGTTAATGCTGTAAGTACCATTTTTATACACCAATTCGTTTATTACCATTTCGCACGCATCGTTACGGATGCTGGAAAAGAAGCAGTTGTAAACCGGTGTTTGTACCAATACCTTATCGCCGGGTAATGTTAGAGCTTTGATTACGGCAGATAAGGCAGGTACAACACCGGATGTAAATAGTGTCCATTCTTTATTGATGATAAAATTATGCCGCCGGGCAAACCACCCTGTCACGGCATCGAAGTATTGTTGGGGCACTTTAGTATAGCCAAATACGCCATGCTGTACCCGCTGCGCCAACGCGTTAACTATGGCAGGGGCAGTGCGGAAGTCCATGTCGGCAACCCACATGGGTAGTACATTGTTGTTCTTTGCCAAATCCCATTTATAAGAGTTGGAACCCCGGCGCTGCACTAATTCATCAAAATTGTATTTCATGAAGCAATACCCTTTTTTAGTTTGTACTTATTTTGCAGCCTTCGGGATTCTTGCAGTTTTTATCAATGATAATTTCGCCAACGCTGTTACACTTTATATAACCGTTTGTAGGATTCTTGATGCTTACAATGTTGCTGTTTACTACGGCCTGCAATGTGCTGTACTCAAATGCCAGATCACAGTCTTCGGCCATGGTACAGTTTTCCATAACAAGGTTGGTGCAATAACAAAGAGGCTGTGTTCCGGAGATTTTGCAATTCACCAGTTTCAGGTTCTTTGAGTGCCATCCAAGGTATTCACCACTGATCTCCGAATCGTATACTGTTACGTTTTCCGTTTTCCAAAATGCGTCTTTAGAGTCGAGTTTAGCATTGCGGATAACTACATTCTTGGCATCCTGAAAGGAGTAATTGCCTTGCAGGTAGAAACCATCGATATCAATGTTTACTCCATTCATAAAGATATAGTCGCCACCACGGGCTTCTACATTACGAAGTTTCATGTCGCGGCAGTTCCAAAGCGTTTCTCCGGCAGATGTTAGCTTTACGTTTTCAAGGTAAAGACCCTCTATTTCGCGAAACATCTTGGGTGCTTCAACCCGGGTGTTAATCATGCTTACATTTCTGGAATACCATATAGCTGCCCTGCCGTAAACGGTAAACAGAGAATCCTCGATAAGTACATTGTTATTATGCCAAAAGGGATATTTGCACATAAATTCGCAATTGAATGCTTCTACGTTATCGCATTCTTTTATGGCTGATTCGCCGGGGTAGAATTTTACATTCTCCAGATGCATGTTGTTTGTTGCGAATAAGGGTCTTTCTCCTTCAAAAAATCTGTCTTTAATTAATTGTTTCATTGTAATTTATCTTATGTTGATTGGTTTGCAATGTATTACGCTCAGCTGTTCACTTTTTATTTATAAATTTTCTCAAAGGAAGACAAATTTATGAATATTCAGAAAGATTGTATCGGTAAAGCGAAAAAAACAGAGCTAAAGCCGAAGCGAAGAAAACCCGTAACACCAGCAAACCTCCAATACAATTGTTAGATTTCCTCACTTTCTATATCGATGATTTTATGGTCGAACATTAAATGCGGATCACATTTTCCTAAAAGAGATGCCCTTGTTTTGATTTTCAGGATATCTTCCATTGATTTAGCCGATTTTAAGTCGTTGGTTAAATCATTTTCATAATAATTTCCTATTACAGTTATTTTATTATGTCCTTCTTGTTTTGTCTTTAGTTTAAAGATTGCCCCTGTATAATAGTTCCCTATTTTAGTAAGTTCTTCGAAACCATGCTTTGATTTAAGAGGTTCGGTACTTAAAAATTTGTAGAACTTTCCTTGTGGAGTTTCAATAAAGAAAGCTACGGATTTAAGGTGTTTCATTTCCGGGGCAATGCTATAAGTAACAGGCCATAGTCCTGCCCGGATGTAGGTAGTGTCATTTTCTTGTTTTACATCCGGATAAGCATCATTTTGCTCATTGTCCGTTCTTGCATCGCACGAGAAGATCCCCGATTCTGTAACGTTGGCAAGCAAGATGGAAAGATTCTTTTTCATAACGTTATTTTTTTAATACAGATATTACAGATATTATAAATATCTTACTCTACAATGTTGTTATAGTATATCGAAAAACCGGTTGGGGGTAAAAAGAATATTCAACAAATATGCAATGCATATTTGCTCTTAGTTTTTCGTCGCATCCAAGATTTCTGATAATGGGCAGGGTAAGATACTTAAAGTGACATTGATACTAATCAATGAAAACAAAAGCTCAGAAATCTCGGTATATGTCTCGTTGGTTTAGAATGTTGACTGCAAAGATAGAAATAAAAAACAAAGGGATTAGCCAATAATAATAAATAAAAAACGTCTAAAAATTATAAAAAAGCATTTTGATTACTATCTTTGCCTTTTTTGATGTGAATAACTTTTTTGACATACCGATATCATAGAATTACCTATAAAAAACAAACCGATGAAACGAAAACTTCGAATGGGCATGTTTGGGGGAGGAAAAGGAGCCTTTATAGGAGCCATACACCGATGTGCCGCACTTATGGACAATAGCATCGAATTGGTTTGCGGATGTTTCAGCAGCAAACCGGAAGTATCCAAACAATCCGGAGAGGAGTATTTTTTAGCTGAAGATAGGATATACTCTTCTTTTGAGGAAATGATTGAAAAAGAAAAAACTCTCCCCGAAGGTGAGAGGATGGACTTTTTATCTATTGTTACTCCCAACTATCTGCACTTTGCTCCGGCAAAAATGGCATTGCAAAATGGGTTTGATGTAGTACTCGATAAACCCATTACTTATTCTTTAGAAGAGGCGAAAGAATTGAAAGTTATTCTTGAAAGAACCGGACGTACACTTGCACTTACACATACTTATTCCGGATATCCTACTATAAAAGAGGTACGGTTTCGCATAGCCAGAGGCGATTTTGGTAAAATACGTAAAATATATACAGAATATCCGCAGGGGTGGTTGTCTACCCGTGCAGAACTTGATCCTCAAAGTAATGC
This sequence comes from Bacteroides sp., assembly GCA_036724805.1. Taxonomy (GTDB): domain Bacteria; phylum Bacteroidota; class Bacteroidia; order Bacteroidales; family Bacteroidaceae; genus Bacteroides. Next base: position 3,493 of record DAIMFE010000130.1, on the reverse strand, counting down.
CGGATGGCGTACAGATCCGCAACGCTCTGGAAAAGCCGGGAGTATGGGAGACATTGGGACACATGCGTTGCACCTTGCCGAATATGCATCCGGCTTAAAATGTACATCGCTATGTGGCGATCTTAAAACTTTTGTAGAAGGGCGTATGCTGGATGACGATGGCGCGGCTTTACTGCGATTCGATAATGGAGCTACCGGTGTATTACTGGCCTCACAAGTGGCTGCCGGAGAAGAAAATTCGTTTAGTTTACGTATTTATGGTGAAAAGGGTGGTGTTGAGTGGCATCAGATGGAGCCCAACACTTTATTGGTAAAATGGAGCGATAAACCTATGGAGATAATCAGAACGGGCAATGGCTATATGAGTGCTATTGCCAAAGCGAATACGCGTACACCTGGGGGACATCCCGAAGGATATATTGAAGCTTTTGCCAACATTTACCGCAACTTTGCCCGTACGGTAATGGCGAAGAAAGAAGGTGTAACGCCGGATGCGGCCTGGCTCGACTTTCCGGGTATTGATGAGGGCATCAGGGGGATGCAATTTATCGAAACAATTACCACATCAGGCTATGATGATAACACGAAATGGACAGAGTGGATTGAATAGCTAAACTCAAAAAACAAAATACTATGGCACGAAAAGTTACTTTATACACCGCTCAGTGGGGCGATATGCCACTGAAAACGATCTGTGCGAAAGCAAAAGAATTCGGTTATGACGGTTTGGAGCTGGCTTGTACGGAAAATCACCTTGATATTGAAAAGCTAAGTCAGGAATATTGCGATGGTATCAAGGCAACACTCAATAAGTACGGACTTGAATTATTTACCATTTCCAACCATCCGGTAGGACAATGTGTGTGCGACCGGATTGATAATCGGCATAAATCTGTTCTGCCTCCCCGTATATGGGGTGATGGCGATCCGGAGGGAGTGCGTCAGAGGGCTGCACAAGAAATGATAAATATAGGTAAGGCTGCTCGTATGCTTGGTGTTGATACGGTAGTTGGGTTTACCGGTAGTCCGATATGGCATTTGCTTTATTCTTTTCCGCCTGTATCACCGGATGAAATTAAAGCCGGGTTTTCCGAAGTGGCACGAAGATTTAAACCTATTGTAGACTCTTATCAGGAAAACGGGGTGCGTTTTGCTCTCGAAGTGCATCCAACGGAAATAGCTTTCGATATTTCTTCTGCTCAAATGCTTCTTGAAGCGGTTGATTTCCACCCGGCCTTTGGGTTTAACTATGATCCCAGCCATATGGGCTACCAGGGTGTAGACTATATAAGTTTTATTGAAACTTTTGCCGATCGTATTTATCATGTTCATATGAAAGACGTATGGTGGTCGGATGTTCCAACTCGCGCAGGTGTATTTGGAGGACATTTACCATTCGGACACCGCGATCGCTTCTGGGATTTCCGTAGTATGGGACGTGGAAAGATTAATTTTGAAGAAATCATACGCGCGCTAAACCGTATAAATTATCAGGGGCCACTTTCTGTGGAATGGGAAGACAATGGAATGGATAGGGAACACGGTGCGGCTGAATCTCTACAGTTTGTAAAAAGAGTAGATTTCCGTCCATCGACAGTAGCGTTTGATGCAGCTTTTGAGTTGGAAAGGGAATGAAGGGAATGAAGAGAATAAG
>DAIMFE010000130.1:0-1739 GCA_036724805.1 Bacteroides sp. | reverse complement strand
CTATAAAGGAGATAAAGTCTAAAGCCTATAAAAGTCAATAAAGCCAATAGGGGTTATAAAGCCATAAAGCCTTTTGATCCAATAAAAGCCTATAAATCATCTCTACTTTTATCTCCTTTATCTCCTTTATAACCTTTATTACCTCTATTGACTTTATAACCTTTTTATCCCCTTTTATCATCATCATAAATCATAAATATCATGACAAAAGAAAAAATTACCAGAAGACAGTTTCTCACCCGTTCGGCCGTATTAGGTACTGCCGGAGCTATTGGTGGCTTTACGGGAGTTAGTAGTATTGTATCCTCCTGCGGTAACAGCGGTGGTAGTGATAAAATTACTCCATTACAATCGGATATTCCGGTTTATATACCCGAAATGGGAGATAAGGCGAAAGATGGGAAACCCATCCGTGCAGGTATTATTGGCTGTGGAAGCCGTGGCTCGGGTGCTGCGTACAATTTTTTGGCAGCTGCCGATGGAGTTTCTATAGTAGCTATGGCCGATATTTTTGAAGACAGGCTCGAATCATTAAGGAAAAAACTTCGGAAAGAGAAAACCATGGAGGTTCCCGATGATAAAATATATTATGGTTTCGATGCGTATCAAAAGGTATGCGAAGATCCCAATATTGACATGGTTATCATTGCCTCTCCCTCTATTTTCCATGCCGATCAAACTAAATACGCTGTTGAAAAGGGTAAACACGTATTCTGTGAGAAAGCCGCAGGAATTGATCCGGTAAGTTGCCGTAACTTCAGCGCGGCTATTCGCCAGGCTCAAGGGAAGAATTTATGCATTCAAACAGGGGCTCAACGACATCACAGTCGTAGTTATATTGCTTCTTACCAAAAAATACGTGAAGGTTATATCGGACGTATTACCGGTGGAGTAGTAAAATGGAACCAGGGCGCGATGAGTTATCGCAAACGCCGGAGCGAGTGGACAGATATGGAGTATATGTTGCGTGATTTTTTCAGTTGGAACTGGCTTTGTGGTGACCACGTGATTGATCAACTTGTACATAATATTGATGTATTTACATGGTTCTCGCATCTCAAACCGGTATCGGTATTGGGCATGGGCTCGCAACTACAGCGCCGCACAGGAGATATATTTGATAATTTCTGTCTTGATATTGTTTATGAAGGAGGAGTTAGAGTAAATGCGCAAGCCCGGCAAATAGAAGGATGCGACAATGATGTTAGTGAAACTATTATGGGAACAAAGGGCATATGGACAAGCAAGGATATGTCAATTCGCGATTACGATGGCAATCTTATCTGGCAATACGACTTTAAGGCTCAAGATGCGCAATTTAAGCAAAACAACCCCTATGTATTAGAGCACATGGACTTGATAAATCACATTCGTGCCAATAAATCCATGACGCTGGAAGCCGAAACACTTGTTACTTCTTCACTTACCGGAGCTATGGGGCGTGAATCCGCATATACGGGTAAAGAATATAAATGGGATGAATTTATTGCTTCTAATCTTTCATTAATGCCCGAAAAGTTACATCTGGGGAATATAGAAAACTTTGCAACTAAATATGTTCCGCCAAGGATGGGTAAGTTGGCGCCGGATATGGGATAAACAAGATGAAAATAATAACTTTTTGTTTGATGTCACTGTTCATTTTAACAAGTTGTTCTTCCGAAAATAAGCCGATACCCACACTTATTGTAACGGGGCAGAACAATCACGAATGGAAAGTGAGTAATGTAGCCATTAAG
>DAIMFE010000129.1:0-7280 GCA_036724805.1 Bacteroides sp. | reverse complement strand
TAAAGAATTATACCTTAATTTGTAGCTACGAGTATAATAATCTAATAAATACACACACATGAAAATTTTATTGAAGAATTTAGGTCTACTTTTAGTCTTGATTGGAGCAATTATTTTGCTGGTATGCGCTTATACCGGAAATGTAAATAACAACAATCTGTATATTCTCTCGGCAGCACTTCTTGTTGCCGGACTTGTTTCCTATATTGTTATTAACAAGAGAATACAGGACTAAAAGCACCATTAAAAGAATCATAAAAAACCCCATGTTTATACCACGGGGTTTTTTATTTTTATGCTATCTCTCATGCTTCGTTTTCCGGAGTAATCAGTTTATATCCTTTTCCGTGGATATTTATGATTTCAATAGATGGATCTGCTTTAAGATGCTTGCGTAGCTTAGTGATGTAAACATCCATACTACGGGCATTGAAATAATTATCATCAATCCAGATTGTTTTCAAAGCAAAATCACGTTGGAGAATTTCGTTGGCATGTGCACAAAGCAACGACAGCAACTCCGATTCTTTAGTGGTAAGTTTGGTTTGCTCCCCATCAATAGACAGGATTTGTTTCTGTGTATCGAAAGTAAATTTACCTATTTTATAGATGCTGCTTTCTTTGTTTTTCTTTCCACGCACACGTCTCAGAATTGCTTCAATCCTGAAAGTTAATTCTTCCATGCTGAATGGCTTGGTTATATAATCATCCGCACCGATTTTGAATCCTTCTAAAATATCTTCTTTCAACGTTTTTGCTGTTAGGAAAATAATAGGGATTTCAGCATTAATGGCACGAACTTCTTGTGCCAATGTAAATCCGTCTTTTTTAGGCATCATTACATCAAATACGCATAAGTCATATTTATTCTTCAGGAAAGCTTTATAACCTGCCTCTCCATCAGGGTGCAATTCGGCCGAATAACCCTTAGCCTGTAAATATTCTCTTAAAAGCATGCCAAGATTTTCATCATCTTCGCATAGCAAAATACGCAATTTCTCTTCCATATAGTTAATGTTTTAATAAAGGTAATGCAATTATAAATTTTGTTCCCACATTAAGATCACTTTCAACGCGAATGGTTCCTTTGAGGTCGGTTATGATTTTCTTCACATAAGCCAAACCTAAACCAAACCCTTTGACATCGTGTCTATTTCCAGTGTGTACCCGATAAAACTTATCAAATATCTTCTTCAGATTTTCTTTCTTTACGCCTATTCCGTTATCCTGAATTGATATTAATAATTTCCCGGATTCGTTCCATGTTTTCACATTTAAAACCAGATCATCATCTGGTTTCTTGTACTTTACCGCATTGTCCATGAGATTGAAGATTACATTGGTAAAATGCATCTCATCGACAAAGATAAATGGATCTTCCGCTTCGAGGCTGGAAGTGATTTTGCCATTGTAGCTTTCAACTTTCAGCGTAAATGTATTGATTACTCCTGAAATCAGTTCGTTAGCATCAATCTCCTTCATCTTCATTGTTGCCCTCTGTTTATCAAACATAGACATCTGAAGAACTTTTTCTACCTGAAATCGCAAGCGTTTCGTCTCATCGTTTATTACACCGGATATATGCTGAAACATCTGTGGTGATTTACCCACAGCCGGATCTTTGAGCATCTGGGCTGCCAGCGAGATTGTTGATATCGGTGTTTTAAATTCATGCGTCATATTATTAATAAAATCATTTTTCATTTCCGTAAGCTTTTTCTGACGGAATACAACGTAAATCGTGAATATAAATGTTATTAATAACACAAACGTAAATACCATAGAAGGTATAGCAAAACCTACCGTTGCAAAAATAAAATCCCTCCGAGCAGGGAAATGCACCTTCAATGTACTCATTTTAGCAGGCGGATCATTTGGAAAAAGTATCTGAGCATATGAATTCTCTGAGCCTTTCTCTTCAAAATCCGAACATCTATATACCTCGCGGCCGTTATGATCAATAACTTTAAAATGATACGTAATATTAATATTGTTATTGATTAATTCCGCACGCAGATATCCATCTAAATTCTTAAAATTCACCCTCTCATTCAAAGGTTGATCGCTGGTGCGGCTTAGCATTTGCCATACAACATCATTCAGTAACGACCTCTGATATATATATCGGGTTTTAACTACTTCTGCCAAAGAACGCGCTGTTTGCGGTATGGTACTCCGTCCACGTTGCTGTATCATTTCCTTTGGCATAGCAGATGGCCTATCGGTTAATGACTTAAACTCGAATGCTGAAATAGAAGAGCCATCAGGGGTAGTAACAGAATAGCCCTGAATACTACTATGCGAATTTGAACCGGGATCTAATCCGTTCAATTCGTTCTGCATTACATCATTGTCAAGCCATCGTTTTGTTTCCGCAAGTTCCACGTTTCTCGAAACCTGATACAAGCTCCTCTTTACCGCATCATCAAATGTTTCGTTACGCATCTTTACCATATCCTGTATGTAGCTAATCTGCAAATAAAGCAGTCCTGCAAAGGAAAGGCCCATAACAATACCTAAAATCCAAATTGTCGACTTCTTCATACCAACAAAATTAACACTCCCTAATTAACACTCCTAGTCTTTTAACCTGATTTAACGGCAGGTTTTTTTTAATTAACCGAAAAATGTTTTTTAGATAGTATTATGATAATTAAAACAAAATACGCCTTGCATTGTTTGCAAATTTAATAAAAAATTAAATGAAGCGTTAACATTATAAGGTGTAAATATACAAATCAGTAATATTAGAAGACAGAAGCTTGCAGATGAAGTAGTTACCGAAATAAATCAGCAATCGGTACGATAGAGGTAACGCACCAATTGGGAAAGGTCTTCCTGCCGTCCTCTCTATATTTTGGAAAACAAGTTCAACGAGAATTATAGCAACTATTTAGTTTTGACTATCTTTGTCCCACAAAAATTATGAAAGAATTCATCTACATATTTCTCGGTGGCGGTTTAGGAAGCATTGCCCGTTATTCCATACATTTGTTAATTAATGGCAGAGACATTGTTTGTGGTTTTCCCTGGGCAACGTTCACTGTAAACATTCTGGGAAGTTTCCTTATCGGCATATTTTACACTCTTTCTGTCCGTTTCAATTTGTCAAACGAAGTACGACTATTGCTTACCGTTGGCTTTTGCGGTGGGTTTACTACCTTTTCTACATTTGCCAAAGAAAACCTTCAGCTGCTCAAAAGCGGACTATACACCTATTTTATTCTATATACTGCTTTAAGCATCATTTTGGGGATACTTGCCGCACTTGCCGGTGCTTATATCAGCAAATAAATATTTATGGCAAAATATAATCAAAAGAAGAATGGATCTGAGAACATCGCGAATTGAAGATGCCCGGCTTAATATTGCGGATTTTTTTATTACCTTCGTATTATTAAACACGAACTATTTACTTAGTTAATTTGTTTTCTAACCGATAAGACCTAAAATATTATCAAACACAATATCTATGAAAAAAATTATTTTGCTATTTTCAATTATTATTTTACCCTTTGTTATCAACGGATGTAAAAAAGAACAGAATGAAGGAATGATATCATTAATCTGGGAAATGGGACAAAACCAAATAGAGCGTGGCGTCTACGAAAACACGTTTTATATAAAGAATGAAGGGAACTCGCCTTTAGACAAAAACTGGATTCTTTATTTCAATCAGTTGCCAGTAGCGCCAATATCCCAACCCGAGGCCTCTTTTGTTGTAGATGCAATAAGCTCTACCTACTATAAACTTTATCCATCAGCAAATTACAAACCTATTGCCGCAGGCGAAACGGTTACATTTACCTTCCGTTGCCGGGGTAATATTATTAAAGAGACGAATGCTCCTGAAGGCGCCTATATCGTTAAGTTGAATGAAGAAGGAAAGGAAGCCGGCAAACCACGTACGGTTCCTTTAACAATTACTCCGTACACTCACGATTATCAATGGTCGAGAAAAGGAGTTGCTGAAATCCCCTACCCTTATGGAGACATTGTTTATGGTCAGAATCTATTTTTTAAAGACTCCCCATCACCTTATTATACAGACATCTTTCCATCTATTAAAAATATTACCGAAAGAAAAGGAGAACATCACCTTACTAAAAATATTCGCATAGTTAGTGAACCGGAGTTTGAGAACGAAGCCGAACTAATGAAAGAAAAGCTGGAATCGATGTTCGGAGCAACCGTTTCGGACGCAGGAGAAACAATTATAGAATTAAAGAAGATTGCAAATCCCAGAATCAAAAACAATCCTGAATATTACGAACTTGAAACCGGCGATAAGCATTTTTATATTAAAGGTGCTACTGATCACGGGGTTTTCAATGGTATTCAAACATTGCTTGCTTTGGTGGGTAATCAAAAAGGACTGCCATGTGTAATGACTCATTTGTCTATTTCGGATTATCCGGATATCTTCCACCGCGGACAAATGATTGACGTTGCCCGTAATTTCAATTCAAAAGATAATATAAAGAAAGTGATCGATATTTTCTCTATGTACAAACTTAACACCTTCCACTTCCATATAACCGATGATGAAGGTTGGCGTATAGAGATACCGGGACTTCCCGAACTAACCGATGTAGGCGCACGACGCGGTCATACACTAAATGAAGCCGATCGTTTATATCCCGCTTACGGCGGTGGCTGGGATTATAACGAATCAGGAACCGGATATTACAGCCGCGATGAGTTTATTGAGATACTTAAATATGCCAAACAAAGACATATAACCGTTTTACCGGAAATCGATATGCCGGGTCACTCGCGCGCATCGATTGTGGCCATGAATGCCAGGTATAATAAATACAAGGATACTGATCCGGAAAAAGCTAACGAATATCTTTTGGCAGATTTCAATGATACATCCAAATACTTATCGGCTCAATGGTATACAGATAATGTAATTAATGCTGCAATGCCATCGGCCTACCGTTTCGTTAAAAAGGTTATCGATGAGGTTGAATCTATGTTTAAAGAAGCAGGTATGGAGCTGAAAGTTTTGCACATGGGCGGCGATGAGATACCGCATGGCTGCTGGGAAGGCTCTAAAATAAGTATGGACTTTATGAAAGAGAAAAACATGAAGGAAGTGCGCGACCTGAAAGATTACTTCTTCGAACAGGTTTTAGATATTCTGGATGAAAAGAATATTCAACTAGCCGGATGGCAGGAAGTGGTACTCATGCCGGATGAAAAGACCGTAAACAAACGCTTTGCCAACCGCAACGTTCTTACTTACTGCTGGAATACTATTCCGGAACAGGGAAGTGACCAAATACCATACAATCTCGCAAATACAGGATTCCCCATTATTCTTAGCAATGTTACTAACTTCTATATGGATATGGCCTACAATAAGCATCAAAAAGAACCGGGACTTTACTGGGGTGGCTTTGTTGACCAGAATACTGCTTTTGATGTAGTTCCTTATGATATTTACAAATCGATTCGTCGTAATATGAAGGGGGAGAAAGTGGATATCGTACAGGCCTCTAAAACAAAGGTGCCTCTTGCAAAAAGTGCGCGCAAACAGATTGTGGGCATTCAGGGGCAATTGTGGGCAGAAACCATCCGTAACTTCGGCATGATTGAGCGTTGCCTGTTCCCTAAAATGCTTGGTATGGTTGATCGCGCATGGAATACCGAACCGGAATGGTCATTATCTAATGACGAGAAAAAACATGATGATGCTTTACGCAGATTCAATGCTAAACTTAACAGATATGAATACCCAAGGTTCAATGTTTTCAACCTGAATTTCCGTGTTGCCCAGCCGGGAATTAAGATCATCGATGGGAAACTGCATGCCAATAGTATTATTGAAGATGCTGTTATCAGATATACTATTGATGGAAGTGAACCTAATGAAAACTCTCCTGTATGGACAGGACCAATTGACTGTAGCGCTAAAATCGTTATGGCTAAGGCTTACTTAATGGATAAAGAAAGCGTAACTACGTTGTTAGAGAATCAATAATGAATTTTACCCGGGGGCTGTCTTTCCAAATGCACGTTGCATTTCTCCCAAATGCACGTTGCATTTGAGTAAACAGCACGTTGCTAATTTGAAAATGCAACGTTGTACCGGCACAACACCTGCGTTGTATAGCACAACGTAGGTGTTTTAATGGACATTTTGGGCTTAAACACTTCAATTAATCAGAACATTCATATTTCTTATAAAAAAAATATATATATTTGTCTGGTAAACTAAAACAAGTAATTATGAAAAGAATTGTTGTTATTTTAACAGTGGCTCTATCTTTTATGTTGGTTATGCCTGCACAGGCTCAACTTAAATTTGGTGTTAAAGGTGGTTTAAACCTTGCCGGATCACTTTCTGATACATGGGAAAAAGCAGGTGACACAAAGAGTTATACCGGTTTCTTCATTGGACCGATGATTGATTTTAAAATTCCCCTTGTTGGTTTAGGTGTAGATGCTGCTTTAATGTATTCGCAAAAAGGGAATAAACTTGCCGGAGAAACATTAAAGGAGCAAGGTATTGATATCCCTGTAAACCTGAAATATTCAATAGGGTTAGGCGGTTTGGCTTCAATTTTCTTTGCTGCTGGTCCTGATTTTTTCTTTAACTTCAATAAGGACGATAAGTTAATTGAAAATGTCAAATTAAACTACAAGAAAGCACAAGTTGGTATCAATCTTGGTGTAGGAGTTAAACTCTTTTCACATCTACAAGTAGGAGTAAATTATAATATGCCATTTACCGACTCAGCTAAAGCCAACATCTCTGATGGAGCTAGCGTTGGAGATATATGGAATGCTATCAATGGTAAAAGCTATAAAACAAAAGTTTGGCAGGTTTCACTTGCATATCTTTTCTGATATAGGTTTATCGCAATATAAAGAGAGCGGAGAGAAGAGAAATATTTTCCCCGCTCTCATTATTTACGACCAATTAGTGCTGATAAAAGGAAGGGAGATTATCTTCCTTTGAAACCTTTAATCAAAATCTTTTTCCCATACGGCTCTCAAGCCTTGATATTTCCTCCTCCAATTTCTTTATCTTAAGATAATATTCTCTCTCTCTGATACGGAGTTGCTCATTATCTTCCTTATATTTCTTTATGGAATCCGAAAGTTGCTGATTTTCAGTTGTTAATTCACCATACATTTTCTGATAATCTTCCTTTGCATCCTGCTTTTTATTGAAAGATCGCATAATAAGAACATAGCTACCGGAAATAAACTTCATTACAGAAGTTTTATTTTTATAAATAAAAAACACCAATGCCCCGCAAACAAAA
>DAIMFE010000128.1:0-7399 GCA_036724805.1 Bacteroides sp. | reverse complement strand
ATTATTTTCATAAATAACAACAAAGTTAGTAAAAGTGTCTGTTTTTTTGTGTTAATTCATCGTAATGTGTTATTTTTGTTTGCAAATCGAATCAGATAACCTCATTTACCCTATATGATTGACTTTTCATGTGTAATAATAAGTTTAATCTGATATGTTATCTGGAGAACTAAATTCAATAAAGAAAATATGAGTAGAAAAAGGTTGAAAAAATCCACCTGGGTATCATTGGCTTTATTTATTTACGTTTCGGTAATGGCTGTTTATTTTTTGCCCCGTAATACAGAGATATCAGGGACAGAAAAATACATAACATTGGCGGTATCGTACGTAATTGTATTTATTTTATGGCTGGTGTTAAGGAAGAAAGAACAATTTAAAGAGAAACGTGAAAACGAAAATCAAAGTACTCACCTAAAAGAAAGTTAACAACAATGAAAAAGACTACCCTTTTATTAATGTTTCTGGGATTAACTGTTAGCGTTATGGCACAACGTAATCCTTTTCACGAAGGCACATGGTTTATTAATCCATCTTTAACCGGTTTAGATTTCAGTTATAGTCAGAAAACAAAAGTTCGCTTTGCCGCCGATGTGCAAGTAGGAGCATTTATTGTGGACGACTTTGCGTTATTGGTAAAGCTTGGCGGCGAAGTTATGAGACGCGACAACCGGGTTACCGCAGGTGTTGGTGCTCGATATTATTTCATGGGTACAGGGCTGTATATGGGTGCCGGATTAGATTTGAATAAACGAAAAGATTTTAAACCCGATTTTGGCATGAACACTGAAGTAGGATTTGCCTTCTTCTTAAGCCGAAGGATTACCATGGAACCTGGAGTTTATTATAACTGGAATTTCAGGGATGGCGATTATTCAAAGTTTGGGCTCAAGATTGGGTTTGGGCTTTACTTTTAATAGCTTTTAATAGTTGAATGTTGAATGTTGAAAGTTACCATGCGATATGTTTCTTAACTTTCAACTTTCAACTTCAAAAACTCTCCCGTATAACTCTCCTTACAGGCCACTACTTCTTCCGGAGTACCTGCTACTACAAGATTTCCACCTTTATCACCACCTTCGGGACCAAGATCGATAACGTAATCTGCACATTTAATCACATCCAGATTATGCTCAATAATAACAATAGAATGCCCTCTTAAGATAAGTGCATCGAAAGCTCCCAGAAGTTTCCGAATATCGTGAAAATGCAATCCGGTAGTAGGTTCATCAAAGATGAAAAGAGTAGGATCAGCCTTTTCCTGACTTAAATAATAAGCCAGCTTAACGCGTTGATTCTCACCACCAGAGAGTGTAGAAGAGGATTGGCCAAGTTTTACATAACCCAAACCAACATCCTGCAACGGCTTCAGTCTCTTAATTATTTTCTTTTGATTATGCTCTGTAAAGAATTCAACGGCCTGGTTGATAGTCATTTCCAGAATGTCGAAAATAGACTTATCGTGGAACTTAACCTCCAGTGTGTCAGTCTTGAAACGCTTTCCGTGGCACGTTTCACATTCCAGAACAAGATCCGCCATAAACTGCATTTCTACGGTTACGGTACCTTCGCCCTGGCACTCTTCACAACGTCCGCCTTCACTATTAAAGCTGAAAAAGCCGGGAGTATACCCCATTTGTTTTGCTAAAGGCTGATCAGCATAAAGTTTACGAATTTCATCGTATGCTTTAATATAGGTAACAGGATTACTTCGACTGGATTTACCAATAGGATTCTGATCCACGAATTCAACATTCCGCAGGTTTTGAATATCCCCTTCGATAGAAGTAAATTCACCCGGTCGGTCGCTGCATTCATCCAACTCGCGTTTCAAAGCACGATAAAATATATCACGCACCAAAGTACTTTTCCCCGATCCGGAAACTCCGGTTACTACGGTCATAACATTGAGGGGGAATTTTACATCAATCCCTTTCAGGTTATTCTCACGAGCACCCGTTATGCTTATATAATTATTCCATGGCCGGCGGTATTTGGGAACATCAATCCGATCTTCACCCAGTAAGTACTGCACAGTGTGACTGTTGCTGCCTTTTTGTAGATCATTCATATCACCTTCGTACACAATCTGTCCACCCAGTCTTCCGGCTTCTGGACCTATGTCGATAATATAATCGGCTGCGCGGATAATTTCTTCATCATGCTCTACCACCACAACAGTATTACCCAGTTGTTGCAATTGGCGCAACACATGAATCAGTTTGTCTGTATCACGGCTGTGAAGCCCGATGCTTGGTTCATCAAGAATATATAAGCTACCTACAAGGCTGCTTCCCAGAGAAGTTGCCAGGTTAATACGCTGACTTTCTCCACCTGATAATGAATTACTTAACCTGTTGATGGTAAGGTATCCCAAACCAACGTCCACAAGAAAACGAATGCGGCTGTTGATCTCAGTAAGAATACGTTTAGCAATCGCTGCATCGTGTTCATCCAAATCAAGATGATCAAAGAAAACTTTTAGATCAATGATGGGCAGGTCAACCAGTTCGCTGATGTTTTTTCCACCAACGCGCACATATCCGGCCTCCGGTTTCAGGCGGGCTCCATGGCATACGGGACACAATGTTTTGCCTCTGTAACGTGCCAGCATTACTCTATACTGTATCTTATACTGATTTTCTTCTACCATTTTGAAGAAATCATTAATGCCATGAAAGTATTTATTTCCTTCCCAAAGGGTACAACGTTCCTTATCGGTTAATTCATAATAAGGTGTAAATATAGGGAAATCAAATTTATGCGCATTATGTATGAGCTGCTCTTTCCATTCACCCATCTTTTCGCCACGCCAGCAAACAACAGCACCATCATATACTGATAATGAGCGGTTGGGTATAACGAGATGCTCGTCAATACCAATTACTTTCCCGAAACCTTCGCACTTAGGACAAGCCCCAATGGGTGAGTTGAACGAAAACATCTGATCGCTGGGTTCTTCAAACGTGATGCCATCGGCCTCGAATTTATTGCTGAACGTATGCAATTGTGTGATTCCATCTTCCAGATAGAAACGAAGCATACAGGCTCCATCCCCTTCGTACATGGCTGTTTCAGCCGAATCGACTAACCTACTGATGGCATCTTTAGATGTATCAACGGCCATACGGTCGATAAGCAGGTAAATAACATCTCCTTTTTTATGTTGATAATCTTCAATACGCACCATTTCGCCGTTCACTTCCAATCGGTTGAACCCCTGTTTCAGATCAATCTGAAGTTGCTGCATAACGGTACGATTATCAATAAGCCGCAGATTAGTAAGTACGGTGTAGCGGGTACCTTTTGGATAGCTCAACATGTTGTTTATGATATCTTCCGTACCGTGTTTCTTCACTTCGAGGCCGTTTATGGGGCTAAAAGTTCTTCCTACACGGGCATATAGCAACCGTAGGTATTCGTAAATTTCTGTGCTTGTGCCTACTGTTGAACGTGGATTCCGGCTGTTTACCTTCTGTTCGATAGCAATTGCGGGTGGAATTCCTTTAATAAAATCACATTCGGGCTTACTCATTCTTCCCAGGAACTGCCGCGCGTAGGAAGAAAGACTTTCTACGTACCTCCGTTGGCCTTCGGCATAAAGTGTATCAAATGCAAGTGATGATTTTCCAGAGCCGGATAGTCCGGTAATAACAACTAATTTATTTCGTGGTATGTTTACATCTATATTTTTCAGGTTGTTTACCCGTGCTCCTTTTATGCTTATTTCTTTCATTCGTTAGAGAGTTGAGGATTGAGAGTTAAAAGTTGATAGTTGATAGTAAACTGTCAACTTTTAACTCTCAACTTAAAAAAATGCTTGCAAAGTTAGCATTAATATTTTAACAAAGATAGGGTGGTTTTAAATAAAACATTATATTTGCGAATAGTTAAGTTAATTTGAACAATGATGCGTTATAAATTAATAATCTTTTTTATTTCATTTCCTCTCTTTCTTTCCTTATACGCACAGGATTATCATCCAAAGCGTGAGTTCAGAGGAGCCTGGATACAAGTGGTAAACGGGCAATTTCAGGGGATGACGACAGAACAAATGAAAGAAAATCTAATATACCAGTTAGATGTTCTTGAAAGAAGTGGTATAAATGCGATTATATTTCAGGTTCGCCCCGAAGCAGATGCTTTATATAATTCTCCTTACGAACCCTGGAGCCGTTTTCTAACAGGTGTACAAGGCGTAGCGCCAAGTCCTAAATGGGATCCGTTGCAGTTTATGGTAGAAGAATGCCATAAGCGTTCAATGGAGTTGCATGCATGGATAAACCCTTATCGAGCAAAGACGCATGTAAATACCAAGTTAGCCAATAACCATATCTACCATCAGCATCCCGAATGGTTTTACACCTATGATAATAAGGTGTTTTTCGACCCGGCGCTACCCGAATGTCGTGATTTTATCTGCAAAGTTGCTGCCGACATTGTAAAACGCTACGATGTCGATGCACTGCACATGGACGATTATTTCTATCCTTATCCCGCCAATGGATTAGAGATTCCTGATGATGCAAGCTATGCTCGCTACGGTGGGAGGTTTACTACCAAGGGAGACTGGCGCAGGAATAATGTAAATTTGTTGATATTGCAATTGCATCAAACTATCCGCGCTACAAAGCCCTGGGTAAAGTTTGGTATAAGTCCTTTTGGTGTGTATCGTAATAAAACCTCGCATATTTCCGGAAGCAACACCAAAGCTTTACAAGATTATGATGATTTGTACGCCGATGTAATATTATGGGTAAATAAGGGGTGGATAGATTATAACATTCCTCAAATTTACTGGCATGTAGGTCATCCGGCAGCCGATTATAAAGAGTTAGTGGGTTGGTGGGCTTTCAATTCTGCCAACAGACCATTGTTTATTGGTCAGTCAATTCCCAATACTATCCAGAATGCCGATCCTGGAAGACCTTCTATAAACCAGTTACCACGAAAAATGGCTTTACAACGTTCGTATGCTTCCATTCTGGGAAGTTGTCAGTGGCCGGCTTTGGATATTGTAAACAACGAAGGAAAGTACAGAGATGCGTTGATAGCAAGATATCATAAATACCATGCTCTGGTTCCGGTTTTCGACTTTATAGATGATAAGGCACCTAAAAAGGTGAAAAAGGTGAAGCCGGTATGGGTAAGCGATGGGTATATGTTATTCTGGACTCCACCAAGAACAAAAAAAATGATGGATCAGGCAGTTCAGTTTGTTGTTTACCGCTTCGACAAAAAAGAAAAAATAGATATTAATGATGCAACAAAGATTGTGGCCGTTACGCGCAATAACCATTATTTGCTACCCTATGAAAATGGAAAAACCGAATATCAGTATGTGGTAACTGCGCTGGATAGATTACATAATGAATCGAAGATTGCAAAGAAAAAAGTGAAACTGTGATTTGAGGAGTAAGAATTGAAAAGTAAGAATCGATTCCGATGTATTTCCTTCTTAATTTTTACTTCTTACTCCTAAATTCTAAACTCTTACTAAATATGAAATCATTCATCACTACCATAATTTTTATATTCCTTTTGGTTGCTTGTTCCGGTAAAAAGGACGGAAAGAAGGACGACACTCGCGTATTGATGGAAAATATAACCGATTCGCAGGGAATACAACGCATGCAGCCATCTGTTACTACAGAAACAGTTGAGCATAATGGAAAAAATTATACCATAGCACTGTCGCGCTTTGCCGATGACACGCTACCTTTGGTTGAAAGTGAGGTAGGAGATAAGTTTGTTGATAACAAAATAACCCTGCATATTCTTGAGGGAAGCAAAGAGATATTTAATAAAACATTTACTAAAGATGATTTTGCCTCTATCGTTGGAAGCCAATTCCTAAAGAAATCTATGCTCGAAGGAATGGTGTATGATAGCGAGAGTAGCTCGCGGGGATTATCCTTTGCAGTAAGTGTGAGTTATCCTCAAACCGATTTATTCTTTCCAATTACGGTAACTATATCCAACAGCGGTAAAATGAGTATGAAGAAGGAAGAGGTTGCGGAGGAATTTTTCTATGAGTAGTTGAGAGGGTACCGCTCCCCCCTCTCCTTTACCTACATTTGCTTGTAACCTTTGGCCAGCCCTCCTTTACTTGTTTCCTTATATAAAGAAGGTAAATCATGACCGGTTTGTTTCATAACCTCAACAACGCGATCGAATGATACGCGGTGCATGCCATCGGTGAATGAAGCATAAAGATTAGCATCCAAGGCACGGGCAGCAGCCATAGCATTTCTTTCAATGCAAGGTATCTGAACCAATCCGCAAACAGGATCGCATGTCATACCGAGGTGATGTTCCAATCCCATTTCAGCGGCGTACTCAACTTGTGCGGGACTTCCACCAAATAATTGATTAGCTGCGGCGGATGCCATAGCGCAGGCAACACCTACCTCACCCTGGCAACCCACTTCGGCGCCTGAGATGGAAGCGTTGGTTTTAACAACATTCCCTACCAGTCCGGCAGTGGCCAATGCGCGAAGAATTCTTGTATCACTAAATTCACGACTGGTTTGCAGATGATGCAATATGGCAGGAACCACTCCACAAGATCCGCAGGTAGGGGCGGTTACAATTTTGCCACCCGATGCGTTCTCTTCGCTTACTGCCAAAGCATAAGCAAATACCAATCCGCGAGAACGTAATGAACTTTTATAACCGGAAGCTTTAATATGATAGGTAGAAGCTTTTCTGCGAAGATTCAGTGGGCCGGGTAAAACACCTTCCGCTTCTAAGCCACGTTGAATGGCTTCGCGCATGATTTTCCAAACTTCGTTCAGATAGTCCCATATATCAGACTCTTCGCATTCGTTAACATACTCCCAATAATTCTTTCCGGTATTTTCACACCATAAAAGAATTTCGGTCATACTGTTCATGGAATAAATATGAGGAGTTTCAGTGGAAAGCGTATTAGCACCTTCGGATAAGGCACCGCCACCAACGCTGTAAACAGTCCAGTTATTTATGATTTTATTATCCTTATTGTACGCGGCAAAAGTCATTCCGTTAGGGTGAAACGGGAGAAAAACCTTGGGTTGCCAAACGATTTCGGTGGGAGCTTTGGGGGTCAAGGTATCTAGGATGGCAACATCCGTCATATGCCCCACACCGGTAGCAGCCAGGCTACCATACAATGTTACTTTAAATGAAGCAGCATCCGGATGTTTCTTCAAAAACATCTCGGCTGCCTTACGTGGTGCCATTGTGTGACTACTCGATGGCCCTGTTCCTATGCGATATAATTCTTTTATTGACTTCACAATTTTGTTTTAAATTTCGGGTTACAAAATTACTAAAAAACTGATGTAATGCTATCGATATTCTTTTAATTATTCGACATGTTAACGCATAGTTTATTTTCATTGTGTCATTTTGTTAA
>DAIMFE010000127.1:0-7433 GCA_036724805.1 Bacteroides sp. | reverse complement strand
AGGTAAGTTTCTTCTTAATCCCGCACAAATCGGCAATTTCCTTGAGATATGAATTAAGCTTCTGGTTACAAGGAACGGGGAGCAAAACGCCTTTGGCCTGACAATGCGGGTCGTCCTTATACTTTTCAAGAATTTGTTTCGGAATACTCAATAGCGGAATGTTACACATATTATTTGTCTTTTCACGCGTCTTCATAATCCACAGGTTCCCGTTATTATCTTCCGTCAGGTGTTCGGGACGTAAGTTATATGCATCTATGAATGCCAATCCCGTATAGGCTTGAAAGATAAAAATATCCCGAACCAGAGCGAGGCGTTCAATCTTAAATTCTTCCGCCATGATTTTATTGAGTTCGGTTTGGGTGAGAAATTCCCTGTTTACTTCCACTTCATGAAACTTAATTCCCGCAAATGGGTTCTTTGTGATCCACTCATTGGCAATCGCCAGATTGATAACTTTTTTGAAGCATTTCATATACCGGATAACGGTATTCTGCGCGCAGCCTTTTTCGGTTTTCAAGTACAGGTCGAATTTGCGAACCAATTCTCCGTTCACTTCCCGGAGCAGGATGTCATCTACTCTGTATTCCCGTTTTACAAGCTCCATCAGGTATTTCAGGCAATTATCATACCGCCTGATAGTGATTTCTGCATAATCAGTGCCGATTAGTTTCCGGCAATCGTTGTTATGCTCCGTGAATACATTATACAGAGTTTTGGTACTATCATCCTTGCCTTGATAGCGGTTGACGATAGCCCGGGCGGAAAGTAGTTTGCCTTCCAGTTCCAAGTCCTGATAAATCTGATAGAATTTCACCCGAAGTCCGTCAATGTAATGGTTGATTTCAACGGAATTACGGTCTTTGCCGATAGCCCGTTCTTTCTCTTGCGACCAGTTCTGGACAAGGATGCTTCGTTTAAGCTGGATTTCCACGTAACGCTTGTCATAGGTTACGCGTATGCGCACGGGAGCTTCGCCGTTTTTCAACAGTTTTGTGCGCTTAATGAAGAATAAAATACTGAATCTTTTTCGTTCCATACAGTTCAATTTTTAATGTTGTAAAATTAAGGAATCGAACCGTGAACTCTGCTATGCAAAATAACGCAAAACACTGAATAAGAACCGCATAAGTGGTTTACTCGGGACTTTTTGGTTTTTAAAACTCAGTCCCACGGATAAGAACGTGCAGACTGCGCTAAATCCCACTTATTTTGCTTATCCTCTGAAACTAAAAATCCCTGAATTTGTTTGAAATTCAGGGATTTACATTGTTTTGCTTTCTCTAAAAGTGGTGCCACCAGGAATCGAACCGGGGACACAAGGATTTTCAGTCCTTTGCTCTACCAACTGAGCTATGGCACCTTAACCGTTTGCGGGTGCAAAGATATAGAAACTTTTTATATATCCTAAATATTTTCTCTTTTTTCTTCCTGCAAAGGATTCCAGCCTTGTGCTTTCAACTCAAACTCCTGGCCATCACGAGTTATAAGTGCGCAGCCTAAATCCTTTCGGGTTATATGTCCGATGAGTTTTACCCCTTCCATTTCCTGAATCTTCTCATGATCGGCAATTGGAACAGTGAATAAAAGCTCGTAATCCTCTCCCCCATTCAATGCGCAGGTAGTAAGATTCATATTGAACTCTTCCGCCATAACCGCCGTTTCGTAATCAATGGGAATATGTTCTTCGTAAATGCGGCAGCCAACTTCACTCTGACTGCAAACATGAAGCAATTCAGAAGAAAGGCCATCAGATATATCCATCATAGAAGTAGGCAGAATGTGGGCTGCAGCCAGCTTTTCGATAATGTCTTTACGGGCTTCCGGTTTTAACTGACGCTCCAAAAGATATTCTTTTCCGGTGAAGTCGGGTTGAACCTCCTCTTCACCTTTAAATACGGCCTTCTCACGCTCTAATAGTTGCAAACCCATGTAAGCAGCACCCAAATCTCCCGATACACAAATAAGGTCGGTATCCTTTGCGCCTTTGCGGTAAACAATTTTATCTTTATCAACTTCGCCAATACACGTTATACTGATGGCTAAACCGGTTAGGGAGGCACTGGTATCTCCACCCACTATATCAACTTCGTGAAGTTTGCATGCCAGGCGAATACCCGAATAAAAATCATCAACATCTTCTACAGAGAAGCGTTTGGATAAAGCTATCGATACTGTTATTTGTCTGGGTTTGCCATTCATGGCATAAATATCAGAGAAGTTAACAATGGCAGCTTTGTACCCTAAATGTTTTAAAGGAGTATAGGTAAGATCGAAATGAACCCCTTCCATTAATAAATCGGTGCTTACCAGTATTTCTTTATCAGGATAAGATAAAACAGCGGCGTCATCTCCAACGCCATATTTGCTTGATTCGTTTTTTAATTCAATGCTCCCGGTGAGGTGACGAATCAGGCCAAACTCACCAAGAGTAGCTATTTCTGTTCTCATATATACTTACGAACGATTAATAAGTTCGCGCATAATGGTTGTCATTAACGGCTGAACGCGATTGGCAGCCTTCTGAACATCTTCATGCGAAACTTCAACTATTTTACCTTCAACACCAAGATCGGTTATGATAGACATGCCAAACACTTTGATTTTGCAATGATTGGCTACGATAACTTCCGGCACGGTAGACATCCCTACAGCATCGCCACCCAAAATACGAAACATTTTATATTCGGCAGGAGTTTCGAAAGTTGGTCCTTGTGTACCTACATATACGCCTTGCCGCACTTTTATTCCTTTTTCTTTTGCTATTTCTTTCGCTTTAACAATCAACTCTTTCGAGTATGCATCGCTCATATCAGGAAAACGATCGCCATAAAGATTCTTGCCCCGCAAAGGATTATCAGGAAACTGGTTGATATGATCGGTAATGATCATCAGGTCGCCAATCTCAAAATCAGGATTCATACCCCCACTGGCGTTTGAAACGAAAAGAGTTTTAATACCCAGTTCTTTCATTACGCGAACGGGAAAGGTTACCTCCTTCATTGAATAGCCTTCGTAATAATGAAAGCGTCCCTGCATGGCCATAATATCTTTGTTTCCGAGTTTGCCAAATATCAGTTTGCCGCTGTGTCCTTCTACTGTAGAAATCGGGAAATTGGGAATATCTTCATAATTTATTTCGTGTTTTTCGGTTATTTCATTCACCAAACTACCCAATCCGGTACCAAGAATAATAGCGGTTTCGGGAGCAGTGGTTATTGTATGTTTTATCCAGTTAGCGGTTTCTCTTATTTTCTCTAACATATTCTATTATATTTTGATTAAATGCCTCCTGTCTATCCTGCAATATTTCTATCTCTATAGGAAGGCAATACATTTTCTTCTTTAAATCATCGCTTATACCCGAACACGATTGAAGCCGGGCTGCATCCTTCTCGGTTGTTATGATGATTACTTCGCCATTCGATGAACGTAAAGCATTGAATTTATCGGTTATCCGTTTGGTATCTCTGCTTGTAAAATCATGATGATCTTCAAAAGCAATGTGATGAACCTTCAACGTCTTCTTTTTGATTTCATTCACCATATCATCTGTTGATACGATTCCTGTTATCAGCAATACGTTTTCCGATCCCGTTAAATCATTAAGGGATATTCTACAGGCGTTTACGTCTTTATATGCAGGAACAAGATCATTGTATTTAATTCGGGAGAAGTAAAGTTTCTGATAAGGGTAAAGATCGAGTCCTTTGGCGGCAATTTTAAAGTCTAAAGGCTTTATGATGTCCGGGCATTTGGTTACCACAACAATATGGGCGCGACTTTTGGCCTTAGCCGGTTCGCGCAATCTGCCAACGGGAAACAGTGCATCATCGCAGAAAAGATGGTTATAGTCGGTAAGCAATATGTTTAATCCCGGTTCAACATAGCGATGCTGAAAGGCATCGTCTAACAGAATTACATCAACGGCAGGCTTTTTCTTTTCCAGCAGATTCTCTATTCCTCTCACCCGTTTTTCGTCTACAGCCACGGTTATATCAGGAAACTTTGTTTTAATTTGGTAGGGCTCATCCCCAATTGTCTGTGCTGTGCTTTTAGAATCAGCAACTATATATCCTTCCGTTTTTCGCTTGTATCCTCTGCTTAACGTTGCAACCGAATAGTTATTTTTTAGAAGTCTAACCAGATACTCAATATGGGGTGTTTTCCCGGTGCCGCCTAAAGCGAGGTTTCCTATGTTAATTACAGGAACGTCAAAACGCTTCGACCGAAGAATTTTTCGGTCGAAGAGTTCGTTTCTTATGCTTATACCAACACCGTAGAGCCATGAGACAGGATATAGCCACCCGGTTATCTTTACCTGCTTATGCTTCATTAAATTATTTTTTTATTTTATGTTTAATTCCATTGGCATGCGTGCCTGTAGAAAATCCATATCCCGAAGATTTTTTAAGATACTGAATTGCTTGTAATACTCTCCCAGATTACTTTTCATAACCCGACTTTCTACATAATCAGTAGTGTTTGTTTCTAATAAAGCAGTAAAAAAGCTCTTCTTTTCGGGATAACTCATTACTGTATAATTATCTATTTCCGCCTTTTCTATAGCTATTTCAAGAGCACGGTCTAAACCGCCTAATTCATCTACCAAACCTAGTTCTTTGGCGGTAACACCGGTCCATACCCTACCCTCGGCATATTTTGCCAGTTCATCTTTTGCTATTTCACGCCCTTCGGCACAACGAGTAAGGAAAAGATTATATCCATCGTTTACCATTCTCTGCAAAAGAGCTTCTTCGTCATTGTTCAAACCGCGCCCCATTGCGCCAAAGTCTGCAAATTTATTTGTCTTTACTACATCAAATCCAAGACCTACTTTATTGGTAAGCCCCTCAACATTAGGTATTATTCCAAATATGCCGATCGATCCTGTTAAAGTAGTTGGCTGGGCAACAATACAATCTGCCTCGCACGAAATGTAGTACCCTCCCGAAGCAGCATAATCGCCCATCGAAACGATTACAGGTTTTTCCGCTTTCAATTCTTTTATGGCATGCCATATCTGTTCGGAACCGTACGCGCTGCCTCCTCCCGAATTTACACGGAATACTACTGCTTTTACGTTTTTGTTTTCTTTTAATTTCCGTAAATCACGGATAACTTTTGAGGATACAATTCCTTCTTCCGAACCGGGTGAAGTATTGCCCATATCAATGCCGCCATATGCATAATATACAGCTACAATATTGCCACTCTTATCTTTGGGAGTATTTCTTTTAACGTTCACCATATCCTCCAAAGAGAGGAGATTAAGACGATCGTCCTTCTCTACCCCAACCTTTTGTTTTAAATAATCGCGAACATTATTCTTGTAAATTAACGTATCTGCCAGGCCATATTTAATATTGTCTTCTGCTTCATGAAACAGTAGCATCATGTCCGCAATGCTGTTTAAAGAATCTTTTGAGATGTTGCGTGATGCGGAAACCCCTTCGAGCAACTGATTCCAGATGGAAGATATATAAGCGTTGACTTGCTCGCGGTTTGCCTGGCTCATTTCTGTATTTATATAAGGCTCTACAGCCGATTTGTAGGTGCCTACTTTAAACACCTGCATCTTTACGCCTATTTTGTCCAGCAAGTTCTTAAAGAACATGGGCTGAGACGCGATACCACGCCATTCTATGGCACCTACCGGGTTCAACAATACTTCATCGGCAATGCTCGATAAATAGTATAATCCCTGTGTGTATGTATCTGCGTAAGCGATGATAAATTTTCCGGAAGTTTTAAAATCGGCCAGCGCGCTACGTATCTCCTGCAATGACGCAAACGATGCTCCTAAACTACTTGCCTGAATGTAAATCCCCTTGATATTTTCATGCTCTTTGGCTTTTTTTATCGATGCAAGTATATCATCTAATCCATAAGATACCTCTTCGCTGAAATATTGCGCAAATGGAATATCTTGCGAACGTTCGGACAATGTACCGTTAAGATGGAGTGTCATAACGGAGTTTTTACTTACAACAGTCTCCGTACTGCTGTTTGAGAACATACCAACAATGGTAATAACACCAATGATAAAAAAAACAATACCGGATAAAACAATGCCGGTAATTGTTGCAAGTGTGTACTTAAGAAATTCTTTCATTTTTATGCGTTATTATGCAACCCGCCCAAGGAGTTAGCAAAGATAAATAATTGATTTAACATATCCCAATATGTCGCATTGTTTTTAAAAAAGTCACAGGTATTTAGTCGAAAATTGAACTTTCAAGTAAATTTCAACTACCTTTGATGTAAAATTAATAACCTTAATTAAAAATCACAGAAGATGAAAGCCTTAGTAAAATTACGCCCCGAAAGAGGGTTGTGGATGGAAGACGTTCCAATGCCCCAGGTAGGAGTTAATGATGTTTTAATAAAGATTAAAAAGACAGCTATCTGCGGAACAGATTTACACATTTACAGGTGGGACGACTGGTCGCAAAGAACCATTAAAACCCCTATGACGATTGGGCATGAATATGTGGGCACGGTGGCCGAAATCGGAGAAGGGGTAAGGAATATCAAGGTGGGCGATCGTGTAACCGGCGAAGGTCACCTTGCTTGCGGGCATTGCCGAAACTGCCGCCGCGGCAAGAAGCATGTTTGCGAAAATATAATTGGTGTTGGCGTAAACCGCGATGGTGCTTTTGCCGAATATCTTTCTATCCCTGAAGAAAACGTTGTTAAGCTGGATCCCCGTATTTCAGACGAGATGGCCAGCATTATGGATCCATTTGGAAATGCTACCCATACTGCTCTGTCATTCCCCGTGCTTGGCGAAGATGTGCTGATTACCGGAGCCGGACTTATCGGTTCAATGGCTACTGCTATCTGCCGGTTTGCCGGCGCGCGTTATATCGTGGTGAGTGATTTAAGCGATAAACGTTTGGAAATTGCCAAACAGATGGGGGCAACGCTCACCATTAATCCGTTGAAAGGCGAAACGGTGAAACAGGCTATGGAAAAACTGCACATGAGTGGTTTTGATATTGGCCTGGAAATGTCGGGGTCGCCCAAAGCATTTAATGAGATGTTGGATAGTATGTATAATGGCTCTAAGA
The DNA here is from genome assembly GCA_036724805.1 of Bacteroides sp. Taxonomy (GTDB): domain Bacteria; phylum Bacteroidota; class Bacteroidia; order Bacteroidales; family Bacteroidaceae; genus Bacteroides. The sequence continues at coordinate 360 of DAIMFE010000127.1, read as the reverse complement.
TATCTCTGCTGGGCATGCAACCAAACGGATCAACGATTGATTGGGACAAGGTTATCTTTAAAGCATTAACGATAAAAGGTATTTACGGTCGCGAGATGTGGGAAACCTGGTATCAGATGGAGCAAATGCTTATTTCGGGTATCGATTTAAATCCGATTATAACCCACCGATTCTCTGTGGATGATTATCTGAAGGGGTTTGAGGTGATGGATACCGGCGAAAGCGGCAAGGTTATTTTGGATTGGGAATAAAATAATTACCATGCAATTATAAATCGGGTACTGTCCAAAAACGAGCCAGACTTATTACAGTCTGGCTTTTTTAATACCTCATTCACTAAAAAACACTATCTTTGTATCA
>DAIMFE010000126.1:0-7502 GCA_036724805.1 Bacteroides sp. | reverse complement strand
AAAATTATAACTCAAAAATACATTGCAGCATTCCCTGATATATCAATGGAGTCATGGTGCGATAAACGACGGTTAAATCTGCCTCGCTTCGATGTGCTGATTCAACGATATGAACTCTTGTATGACAATAGCAACAGAGATATTAAAGATCCGAAAAATTTCATTAAACGCGTTCAATATCCTCAGCAGGAAGCTATGATCAATTCTGAAGAGTATAAGAAAGGAGTACAACTTCTAGGCGGCCCTGATAACGTTGCCTCACCACTATGGTGGGATCTGAATAAGAATTATTGTACATCTGCAGAATAACTACTAAAATTATTACGTACTTTTTAATTTTCCGTCCTTAATGCAAGAGATCTCCCAGGCTTCTATAGCCTGTGGAGATCCTTTTTCATTTAACAAACTCCCTTTAAAAGAATATTTTGCATTCTATGAAAAATATTTCATTTTCCCGTTAGGGTTCTTTCATCCTCACCTGTTATATATATAACAAGAGGAAATAAGTCACTTCTTATTTGGTTTAACAAGCATTATAAAATGAATCAGGCAACTTTACATAAGTATTTTCAAGGTATCGCTACCGACACAGAGGAGAAGCTTATTTTAGATTGGGTGGATGAGTCGGACGATAACAAAAAAGCATTTCAGAAAGAACGCTTGCTTTATGATATTGCTCTGTTTCATAGTGCACCCAAAAAGGAAGAGAAGACAATTAAAGGTAGTAAGCGTTCTTTAAGTATTGTAAAATGGACTGCGCGGATAGCTGCATCAGTTATTGTATTATTAGGTTTCTGGGTATTAGCAAGAGAGAATCAATATATGAGAGAGGCTCAAGCGCAAACAATTACTGTACCTGCCGGACAAAGGGCAGAGGTAATATTGGCCGATGGCACTAAAGTTTGGTTAAATGCAAAATCTACTTTAACCTACGCTGCCAACTTTGGAAAAAAAGAGAGAAACGTTGAACTGGATGGAGAAGCCTATTTTGAAGTAACAAAGAATACCGGAATGCCTTTCTTTGTACATACAGAAACAAATAAAATAGGCGTTGTAGGAACTTGTTTCAATGTTAACGCATATAAAGGAACAAAACAGTTTGAAGCAATATTAGTGGAAGGAATAGTTGATATATATACTTCAAATACCGGAAAGCCCCTTGTACGACTTGAAGAAAACGATGTTTTCTCTTTAGATGGTGATAAGGTGGCAAAAAAGAAAACAGATTCCAGAGATTATCTGAGATGGAAAGAAGGTATATATAGTTTTGATGATTCACCTTTTGAATCTTTCTTAAGCAAGTTAGAAAGATATTATAATGTGAAATTTGTAACAGACAATAAGGATATAATGAGCTACCGCGTAACCGGGAAGTATAAAGCCCAAGACGGTGTAGAACATATATTGAGAACAATCCAGAGAGATCAGCCGTTTAAGTTCTCCATTAACAAAGACGCTGATACGATCAGGATAAACTAATAAAGAAGAAAATCATTCATTAATAATTATTATAACCCAAACTTTAAATCTGATGCAATCTTTAGAAGAAAAAATGGATTATTAAAAGAGAGAGTTTAAAAAGAAATCGGAAAGTACCCCCATACTTTCCGATTCAAAACAGTCACAAATCGACCTTAATCAATTTATTAACTTAACACGATTGCAAAGATATATAAAATTTCTTTGCAGAAACTTTATTGGCTAAAAAAGTTTTAAATTGAAGCTAATTTACTAACTATGAAGATATATTTCACTCTTCTTTTGTTCGTAATATTATGTGCTTATTCGGGAAATTTAAATGCGCAAAACGCTAAAGTCACAATTTTACAATCAGATATTAGGGTCGGTGACTTACTTAATCTTATAGAATTGCAGACGGATTATTTATTTGTGTACAACAAAAAGAATATTGACCTAAAGCGCAGAATAAGCATCAATATGAAAGAAAAACCTGTTTCTGATCTCCTTTCCGAAGTATTTAAAGATACTGATATCAAATACGTTATGGAAGGGGCTAATATTATATTGACCAAAAAACAAGCTTTGCCAACCGTACTAAAAAATAGTATTGTTGTAAAAGGTAATATTACCGATATGAAAGGGGAAGAAATTATAGGGGCGGCAGTGGTTGAATATGGTACCCAAAACGGAACCGTTACTAACGCGGCAGGGAATTTTACTATTTCTCTGTCGCCGGGTACCGAATTGCTAATTTCTTACCTTGGCTACAAATCTCAAATTATACCGGTGAAAGATGCCACATACCTTACTGTGAGGCTGGAAGAAAATACCATGATACTTGATAATGTGGTGGTAACAGCAATGGGCATTGAAAAGAAAGAATCGTCTTTAACCTATTCTACCCAACTGATAAACGGTGAAGAATTAACCCGTAATAAAGATGTTAATCTGATAAATGCCCTTACGGGGAAAGCTGCCGGAGTGCAGATTGCCAGAAATTCTTCAGGAATTGGCGCATCGGCTAAAGTGCTTATTCGGGGAAATCGTTCAATAAATAGAGACAATCATCCGCTATATGTTATTGATGGTGTACCTATGCTTAATAGCAGTAATGAACAGGCTATATCTGCTATTGGCGGAGTGGCGGATTCGGGTAATCGCGATGGTGGCGATGGAATATCCAACCTTAACCCGGATGATATTAAAAGTATAAACATATTGAAAGGTGCTTCTGCGGCAGCATTATACGGATCGCAAGCTGCTAACGGCGTTATACTGATTACTACCAAGAAAGGAAAAGCGGGAGTACAAAAAGTTAGCTTTTCATCCAGCCTCACAGCAGAAGAAGCAATGTTCCTGCCTAAATTTCAACATACGTATGGTATGCATCCGGTTGAAAAGAATAGTTGGGGAGAAAAAGGACAACTGAAAAGATATAACAATATAGAGAAATTCTTTAAAACAGGAATAACAGCTATAAATTCTTTGTCCTTTACTACAGGAAACGAAAAAGTGCAAACCTACTTCTCTTATGCCAATACTATGGCCGAAGGTATAATGAAAAACAATAGGCTGGCCAAGCACAATATAAGTTTCCGCGAAACAGCCGGGTTCTTTAATAACAAACTAACACTGGATGCAAATCTTACTCTGATGACCCAGACGTTAAGGAACAGACCTACATCGGGAGGATATTATATGAATCCGCTTGTGGGGCTTTATACTTTTCCTAAAGGAGAAGATCTTTCTGTTTATAAAGAAAATTTCGAAGTATACGATCCTGAAAGAAATATGCAACGACAAAATTGGTACACTTCTTATCAGGACTTCGAACAGAATCCTTACTGGTTGCTTTACCGGGTCGAAAGCAAAGACAAACGCATGCGTGCCATTGCTTCATTAACAGCCAAACTAAAAGTAAATAGCTGGATGTCATTGCAGGCACGGGGTACTATCGACTATGTTAATGACGATCACGAACAGAAAATGTATGCAACTACCGCTCCGGCTATTGCAGGAGATAATGGGCGCTATATTACTTATAATTATAAAGAAACGCTTTCTTACGGTGATATAATGGCAATGGTTAACCATGAATGGAGCGATTTTTCTTTTGAGGGGGCGATAGGAGCCAGTATAAATAAGACAAATGTATCTTCTTTACGACTGGATTCTAAAACAGCTTCACTTTACTATCCTAATGTGTTTACTGTAGCAAATATACGGATGACACAGGCAGCATTCATTCAGCAACAGCAAGAGGAAAGACGAATGTTACAATCCATATTCTCTACCCTTCAACTTGGCTGGAAGAAAAGCCTCTTTCTGGAAATGACTGCCCGGAACGACTGGTCGTCAACATTGTCTTTTACCAACAATACGGGGTTCTTCTATCCATCTGTGGGAGCATCTTGGGTAATAAATAACGCATTGAAATTACCTAAATGGTTATCTTATGGTAAGCTAAGGGCATCATGGTCGAAAGTAGGAAATGACTTACCCATCTTTACCAGTAATACCAAACCCGGCATTAATGATCTCATTGGTGCGGGCGGCTCCATAATAACTTATTCCGGCGCCCCGTTAGGACATCTTAAACCGGAGATGAGTACCTCATGGGAGTTTGGAACCGAATGGAAATTCTTTAATTACAGAGCAGATATTGATATAACGTATTACAAAACTAATACCGAGAACCAGCTATTTACTCTTCCTACATCGGCTGGAGCTCCCTATAAGTTTCATATAGTTAATGCAGGTAATATTGAAAACAAGGGTGTTGAAATAACTATGGGAGTAGTTCCTGTTCTATCAAACGATTTTTATTGGAAAACCCAATTCAATTTCTCAAGAAACAGAAATAAGGTAATCGAACTACATCCCGACTTGAATATTTTTATTTATGGAGATGAAGGATTTTCTTCTTCCTATTCTATGAGATTGTTGGAAGGTGGGTCTTTCGGCGATATCTATGGTAAGGCATTCGAACGGGATGAAAAAGGAAATATCGTTATTGAAATTAATAGTGAAGGTAACCCTATCCCCAGTGTTATTGGAGAAGGTAATACTATTAAAGTAGGAAACTGTTCGCCCGATTTTCTTTTGGGATGGAACAATAGTTTAAGATATAAAGGAATCACTGTATACTTCTTGATTGACGGAAGATTTGGCGGTGAAGTGCTATCGCAAACAGAGGCCGAACTGGATCAGCGCGGTGTAAGTAAACGTACCGGAGAAGCGCGGGATTTGGGATATGTAAACGTTAGCGGAACCCATATCGATCCAAAAGACTTTTATACTGCCATTAGCGGAAGGAACGGGTGTACGGAATATTATATGTTTGACGCAACCAATATTCGTTTGCGCGAACTATCTGTAGGATATTCTTTGCCCAAAAAGATATTGAGAAAAAGTAATATATTCGAAGATGTTGAATTATCTTTAATCGGTCGTAACTTGTTCTTTTTCAAGAAAAAAGCCCCTTTCGATCCCGATGCTATCCTTTCTATAAGGAATGATAATCAGGGTATTGATGTATTTGGTTTGCCTTCTACACGAAGCTTTGGTTTTAATGTAAAATTTGTATTCTAACTACCATGTAAGGTGAAGAACGCTAAGATTCATATAATGTTTTTACTGTCTGGTGTACTGTTTGGGTGTACCGGAATGTTTGAATCATTAAATACCAATAATGGCGGATTTGATGATGAAAAGAAGAAAGAAGATTATAATTATTATGGAATCTCTTTAGGTTTGGTGCAGCAAGGAATCTATTATAATTACGATTGGGGCAGTGGTAAAAACTGGCCCTTCCAGGTGATGCAATACCTTAGCGCCGATATGTTTTGTGGGTATATGCACGATCATAAAAACTTTAACAGCGGGCGAAGCAACAGCACATACAATATGATGGATGGCTGGAACGGAACTTTCTGGGAGAATGTTTATGGGTATATATTTCCGGAAGTACAAAAGGCGGAAAACATAAATAAAAAAGACAACAGGGGCTTCTTTGGGATTGCTCTTATCCTTAAAGTAGAACTGATGCATAGGGTGAGCGATTTATATGGCCCTATTATTTATACTAAATTTGGTAACGAATTAGGTTCAATGCCCGATACGCAGGAAGAGGCCTATCATGCCTTCTTCAAAGATCTGGATAACGGCATAGCAGAAATAGAGCGTTATACATCTATTAATGACCTGGAGAATTTTGAAAAGTTCGATATTCTCATGTCGGCAGGTAAAAGAAATTACAGGCAATGGATAAAATTTGCCAATTCGTTGCGATTGCGCCTTGCCGTTCGGCTTGCCATGGTTGATCCTTCTTTAGCATCAGCAGAAGCCCGTAAAGCATTAAGTCACTCCGGTGGATTACTGGAGAGCGTGGACGATATTGTTGCTGTTTCTACACATTCGGATTACTCAAATCCTTTAGGTGAGATTAACAAAGGTTGGAATGAGGTTTACCTGAATGCAAATATGGAATCCATTATGGATGGATTCAAAGATCCCCGTTTAAAGAAATATTTTCTACCGGCAACAGCAAAGAATGATAACGGAGAGCTTCCCGGTGTTATTCCTTACAAAGGAACATATAAAGGAATCCGGCAAGGAACGGGATTTAATCATCTCAATTATTTTGGCTGTTCTCGCAGTACAATTACACAAACTACTGATGCCGTATTAATGTCTGCTGCGGAAATATGGTTTCTGCGGGCGGAGGCTGCTTTGAGAGGATGGTCGAACGAATCTGTAGAAGAATGTTATGAAAGAGGTATTCGGGCATCTTTCAATCAATGGAAACTTGATGGAGCAGATGAATATCTGGAAAACACCAATCGCCCTAAGAACTTTATTGATGCGCTTGATCCCAATAATGATATAACTGCTATGAGTACAGTTACCCCAAAATGGGATGATTCAGCAACGAATGAACAAAAACTCGAAAAAATTATAGTACAGAAATGGATAGCTTGTTATCCGGAAGGATGCGAAGCGTGGGCGGAATATCGTCGAACAGGGTATCCTAAACTATTTCCTGTATTAATTAATGATAGTCCTGTTATTGATACAAATAAAGGTCCCCGCAGATTAAACTTTCCGGTAGGAATTCGTACAGCAAACCCTATACAATACAATGCATTAATTGAGGCATTGGGTGGTTCCGACCATTGTGCGAAGAATCTGTGGTGGGATACAGGAAGAAATTTTTAATATATTCTTGATTAGTGGTGTTTTCTCCATATTAGTTAGGTAATTGGGGAAAAGGTGAGGGAGTGAGATCGGGAGATTTTGCTCCTTTTCGCTTTCTTAACTTTAAGGTGCAACTTATAGGTAACGCACCGGCACGAAGTAGTAACGCACCGGCACGATATAGGTGTTATCTCTTTTCTCTATTGCCTTTCCATATCCTTTATATCATTATTGATACTCTTTAAACGGAAGGCCAGATAAATACGGAATATACCATATATGATGAAAGCTGTTGACACAAACGCAACAATAAATAACGCCCCTGTAAATAGCGGACTAATAAGGAATGTTATTGAGAAAAGTATTCCCAGAATACCTAACGCCAAGGTCCACCCCCAGCCTTTTACGTCCATTCTGTGTAATTCAATGGCTTCACCAATTATCCACACACAGCGGAACATAATCCAGAATCCTACGAAATAAACCAATATTACCGCAGCAGATATCACAGGAAGCACAAGGATTAATAAACCGAAAACAACATCTATTATACCACCGGCCAATGTCCAACCCCAGCCATTGAGGCAATCTTTGTTAGATATGGCAAATGCAATTTCGAGAATGCCGCCTATAAAGAAGGCGCAAATAAACACATACGTTAGTGCAACGAGTGTAACATCAGGAGTTACCAGGCTCCATATTCCCAGAATAAGAGCTAAAATGCCAATGACCAATGAAACCCACCAGTTCTTTACGGTCTTTTTTGCTGATTCTAAAATCTGATCTTTCATAAATATATATTTTAAAAAGTAGGTATATTCTTGGTTTTTCGCGAAAATGTTGTG
>DAIMFE010000125.1:3201-7530 GCA_036724805.1 Bacteroides sp. | reverse complement strand
TGTAGATGACAAAACATAAAACGATCTCATATACGGCGGATGTGGGATGCTTACGGTTAATATCTAACTGTCCAATGTCTATTATTAGGTAAAGTGCTGGGCATTAATATAGCATAATGCATTAATGCATTATGCTATATTAAAAAAATAAGGCTGTCTGGAATAACTCAAACAGCCTTATCCTTATGTCGTGGATAAATAATTAAATTATAACCCCATAAGCTTTTCAATTTCTTCGAATTCCGGACCCATATTTAAATTGTAATAAATACGGTAAAGACCCTGAAGCCATAAATCAGTCTGATCTGGTTTTAACTCGCGAGTTTTTTCGTAATATGGTCTTGCCATTTCATTAAGATCACGAATCTTTTTCTGATCTTGTTCATACTTAGGATCATTCAAATCTGCAGTTGCATTATCAGCAAAGTCTTGAGCTTGCTGGCTATAAACTAAACCAATATTAGAATATGCTTCTGCATATGAAGGATCAGCTTCAATCGTTTTTTTATAAAACTCAATTGCTTTATCGTAATCTTTCATATTATGATAAAGGTATCCTTTGACATACAAGAAGAAAGTATTATCAGGATCTCTAGATAACATATTATCAGCAAAGGTCATAGCTTCATCAAACTTATTAGTATTACTGTAATAATCGATTAAGTGACCAAAAAAGAATGGATAATCCGGATATTTCTGAATACCATCCTGAAGAGATTTAATCCATTGTATAGTATCATTTTGAGCCTTATAAGCAGTGGAAATAAATTCCATTGAATATGCGCCAACCTCCTTATTGTCAACAGCCAAAGGGGCATATTTTAATACTTGAGGATAGTTTTCCATCTTAGCTGCTGCTAAAGCAGCATAATATGCTATTTGCGGAATTAAAGTATCATTTTTAAGAAGATCTTCCTTTGCAAACATTGGGTGCTTTGCAGCATCTAGATACATAGAGAAAAATTTTAATGCTTCTTCGTTATTGTTCTCATTAAAATATTGAATACCGCCATTAATAAGATTAGGCCGTTCAATCATCATAGTAGCAGCATTGTTCTTCCTGTATTTGTTTTTTACTTTTCCTTTTTCATCTGGAAGTTCTGCCAATTCGTCTGCTTTCATCCAATAATTGTACATATTCAAGATACTGTTGTATGCTCTTAGCGTGTCATAAGGTTGTCTTAAATATGCTTTTTCCATTTCCTTTTCATTTATTCTTTTCTGAATAAATCCTGCTACGTCCCAGTTTGCGGCGTCATCTTTAGATTCAGGATTTTGCAAATCAGCATTTATGAGCTGCTCGGCTTTTGCAAAATCAGGAGTAGTGGCGCTGGCTATTTTTTTTGCTTCTTTTGCATCTTTCGATTGCGCAAAAACTACGCAAGCAGCCATTACCAAAACCATTGAAAATAATACTCTCTTCATGATTGTTGTTGAATTAATAAATTAATACTATGTCTATTCTTCATTTTCATTTACTCCGCTTTCGTTGACGTTGGTTTCTCCTTCTTCTAATCCTTCAATAATTTCAGGTTCTTCCAGCGCTTCCGAGGTAACCTTACATACAGAACCTATTTGATCGTTGCGTTTCTCCAGATTAATTAATCGCACTCCTTGAGTAGCACGACCCATTATCCGAACATTAGCAATATTTAATCGGATTGTGATGCCCGACTTGTTGATGATCATCAAATCATTTTCATCTGTTACCGATTTTATGGCTACCAGTTTACCGGTTTTGTCAGTGATATTCATGGTTTTTACACCTTTTCCACCACGGTTTGTTTTGCGGTAATCCTCTAATTCAGAACGTTTTCCATATCCTTGTTCTGATACAACCATAATTGATTCTGTTTGAGGATCCTTAATACAAATCATTCCAACAACTTCATCTTCTCCATCTTCATCTAATGTCATACCACGAACTCCTGTAGCTGTACGTCCCATAACACGCACGGTGCTTTCGTGGAAACGAATAGCACGTCCATTTCGGTTTGCGATAATAATTTCATTATTTCCATTCGTCATACGAACTTCAATAACCTGATCGTCCTCGCGAAGTGTAATTGCATTTACTCCATTTTGACGTGGACGTGAGTATTGTTCTAGCAAAGTTTTCTTAATTACACCCATTTTAGTGCAGAAAAGTGCATAATGGCTGTTAATGAACTCTGTATCTCCCAAATTCTTAACACGAAGATAAGCATTTACAACGTCATCTGAATCTATGTTTAACAAATTTTGTATCGCACGACCTTTAGAATTCTTACTTCCTTCCGGAATTTCATAAACTTTAAGCCAATAGCACTTACCCTTTTGTGTGAAGAACAACATGGTGTTGTGCATAGTTGCTGGATAAATATGCTCGATAAAATCTTCATCTCGGGTATCAGTTCCCTTCGATCCTACCCCACCACGGTGTTGTGCACGAAACTCACTAAGCGGAGTACGCTTAATATAACCCATGTGCGAAATTGTTATAATCATCTGATCATCAGCATAAAAATCTTCCGGATTAAACTCTTCTGAAGAATAAACGATTTCAGAACGACGTTCGTCACCATATTTAACTTTTACTTCCAATAATTCATTTTTTATAACTTCCTTGCAGCGTTCTTCGTTATTAAGAATTTCCTCATAACCAGCAATTTGCTTCATTACCTCATCATATTCAGCATGTAATTGTTCTTGCATTAGTCCGGTTAACTGGCGCAGGCGCATTTCAACAATAGCACGTGATTGAATTTCGGTAAGTTCGAAACGTTCCATTAAATTGGCAATCGCTTCATTAGGCGTTTTAGCAGCACGGATAATTCTGATTACTTCATCAATATTATCAGATGCTATAATCAATCCTTCTAATATATGGGCACGTTCTTTAGCCTTGCGAAGATCATATTGTGTGCGACGAATAACTACTTCATGACGGTGTTCCACAAAATTTGAAATCAAATCGAGTAGATTCAATGTTTTGGGTCGTCCATTAACCAAAGCAACGTTGTTTACTCCAAAAGAAGTTTGTAAGGCTGTCATTTTGTACAACTTATTGAGTACAACGCTTGCATTAGCATCTCTCTTTATATCAATAACGATACGCATACCTTCGCGGTCGGACTCGTCATTGGCATTGGATATTCCTTCTATTCTCTTGTCATTAACAAGATCGGCAATATACTTAATAAGCTCTGCCTTATTGACATTATATGGTATCTCTGTTATGACAATTTTATCGTAATGGGTACCTGCTTCAATTTCTGCCCGGGCACGCATAATAACGCGGCCACGTCCTGTTAAATATGATTCGCGTACACCACTTACACCATATATAAAACCACCTGTTGGAAAGTCGGGAGCTTTAACAAACTCCATAAGCTCTTCAACAGTAATGGATGCATTGTCTATATATGCAACACATGCATCAATAACTTCTCTTAAATTATGGGGTGGCATATTGGTAGCCATACCTACGGCAATGCCCGAAGCACCATTAATTAAAAGGTTAGGGATACGGGTAGGCATTACTTTAGGCTCAGAAAGTGTATTGTCAAAGTTAGGCTCAAAGTCAACAGTTTCTTTATAAAGATCCTGCATCATCTCTTCCCCCATTTTATTCAACCTGGCTTCAGTGTAACGCATCGCTGCCGGGCTGTCACCATCTACTGAACCAAAATTCCCTTGTCCATCTACCAAAGGATACCGCATTGCCCATTCCTGAGCCATACGAACCATGGCAAAGTATACAGAAGAATCACCGTGTGGATGGTACTTACCTAATACTTCTCCAACAATTCTGGCCGATTTTTTATAAGGTTTATCTGAAGTGTTTCCCAGTTCCATCATCCCATAAAGTATCCTGCGGTGAACTGGTTTAAAGCCGTCTCTAACATCCGGAAGAGCGCGAGAAACTATCACCGACATTGAATAATCAATGTAAGATGACTTCATCTCTTCCTCAATGTTAATCTTTATAATTCTGTCTTGTTCAAGCATTTAAAAAGATTATTAATTATACATTCTTATGGTTTTCGAAAAACCACGCTAAAGTACTGCTTTTTCGCGATATACGAAAGTGTTTGCAGGAAAACTTTTGTCGTATAAACACCTCATTACTTCCGGCTTTCCTTAGCATATAAGATGCTGTAAATAAATAAAATAAACTGCTGAAATAAATTGTATTTTAACTAAAGTTAAACCATCTTTTCAATTGATTGAAAAGGTAATTTCAACCAATTGGAAAACGGCTTTTAAATTCCTTGCTTCAGCATCGGGTTGTGGATAATACATAGATTCACTTTTTATATGTTTAGAGCATGGCTTCAAATGCAACGT
>DAIMFE010000125.1:0-3101 GCA_036724805.1 Bacteroides sp. | reverse complement strand
AAATGCAACGTGCTGTTGATGAATTAGAAACCTTGGAAAAAACGGGTTGTTTTGCTTCCAATAGTTCATGGATATTTTTGGTTAAATATCAAATCACATCTATCACCATCCTTGTATGTATCAATGAAATAACTTGGTGATAGATAAAAAGATCAACTATTATCTATCATCTTATCTATGTGGCAATTTAAATTTGAAAAAAATAGACGAATTATAGAAATAGCCCATGCCTATCGTTGCTGTCACTATATCTAATAAATGATATTATTTATCCATCTGTTGATTCGTTCATACATATTTTTCCAAATTTGGCACGTTATTTGTTGAATCTTGATTAAAAAGAAATCGTTTAAAGAATAACAGACTAAAACAATTAATCACTATATTTGTATTAACCAAGCCTTTAATTATTTTATTTAGAAAGGAAGCATTATATGAATAATCAATTTTCAAGAAGGGTCTCCGACATCATCGGATACAGCAAAGAAGAAGCAAACAGGCTCAAAAATCCATATATCGGACCAGAGCATCTTCTGCTGGGATTAATCCGCGATGGAGAAGGTAAAGCTATTGAAGTATTATCTAGGCTCAACATAAACCTCGAAGTTGTAAAGCAACGCATTGAGACCATATTAAAGAAATATCAGGACGAAATGTTACTGCCAAATGCTGATGTTCCTTTATCAAATGAGTCTGCTAAAATACTGAAAATGTGCATACTAGAAGCGCGACTAATGAAAAATACTACTGCAGATGCAGAACACATGTTATTGGCCATATTAAAAGATAAAAATAATATTGCTGCCAATGTTTTGGAAGAAAGTGACGTAACCTACAAAAAGGTATTCGAACAAATATCTTATCAGCCTGATATAACTTCGGGAATGGGTTTCAGTGAAGATGATGATGAAGAAGATGATGAAATGGAATCATCGCAGCCAGATAGCAGACAGCAGGCAAAAACTGCAAGAAAGCCTGCTAATGACACACCTGTGTTGGATAACTTCGGTACTGACATGACAAAAGCTGCCGAAGAGGGCAAACTGGATCCTGTGGTAGGGCGCGAAAAAGAAATTGAGCGGCTTGCACAGATATTGAGTCGTAGAAAGAAAAACAATCCGGTACTTATAGGTGAACCAGGTGTGGGTAAATCGGCTATTGTTGAAGGACTTGCGCTACGTATTGTACAGAAAAAAGTATCACGTATATTGTTTGACAAACGAGTTGTTTCCCTGGATATGACATCTGTTGTGGCAGGTACTAAATATCGCGGTCAATTCGAAGAACGTATTCGCTCCATACTCAACGAGTTGCAAAAAAATCCTAATGTAATTCTGTTCATTGATGAAATTCATACTATTGTTGGCGCAGGCTCGGCAGCCGGATCTATGGATGCGGCAAATATGCTAAAACCAGCCCTTGCACGTGGAGAAATACAATGCATCGGCGCAACTACATTAGATGAGTATAGAAAAAACATCGAAAAAGATGGTGCATTAGAACGCCGTTTTCAGAAAGTTATGGTAGAACCTACTACTCCTGATGAAACGCTGCAGATTTTGCAAAACATCAAAGATAAGTACGAAGATCACCATAACGTGAATTATACTGACGCTGCTCTTGAAGCATGCGTCAAATTGACCGACAGATATATTACTGATCGCAATTTCCCGGATAAGGCTATTGATGCGCTAGACGAAGCCGGTTCACGCGTACATTTAACCAATGTTAGTGTACCTAAGGAAATTGAAGAACAAGAACAATCTATAGAAGAAGCCAAGAATAAGAAAAATGAGGCCGTACGGTCTCAGAATTATGAATTGGCAGCCAGCTTCCGTGACAAAGAAAAGGAACTCACTACCCAATTGGAAACAATGAAACGCGAGTGGGAGAATCGTTTGAAAGATCACCGTCAAACTGTTGACGAAGAAGAAATTGCCAATGTAATATCCATGATGTCGGGTATCCCTGTGCAAAAAATGGCACAGGCAGAAGGTATCAAACTGGCAGGAATGAAAGATGTTCTTCAATCTAAAGTAATAGCACAGAATCCTGCTATCGAAAAGCTAGTTAAAGCTATATTAAGGAGCCGTGTGGGACTAAAAGACCCTAATAAACCAATAGGTACATTTATGTTTCTGGGTCCTACGGGAGTTGGTAAAACACATCTTGCCAAGGAATTAGCGAAGTATATGTTTGGTTCAACCGATGCTTTGATCCGTATTGATATGAGTGAGTTCATGGAAAAATTCACTGTATCGCGCCTGGTTGGAGCGCCTCCGGGATACGTAGGATATGAAGAAGGTGGACAGTTAACAGAAAAAGTTCGTCGGAAACCATACTCTATCGTACTTTTGGATGAGATTGAAAAGGCACATCCTGATGTATTTAACCTGTTATTACAGGTGATGGACGAAGGTCGTTTAACTGACAGTTATGGCAGAACTATCGATTTTAAGAACACAGTAGTTATCATGACTTCTAACATTGGTACACGCCAGTTGAAAGAATTTGGACGTGGTGTTGGTTTCTCCACTCATGCCAATATTGATGACAAAGAATTCTCAAGAAATGTAATTCAGAAAGCTTTAAATAAATCTTTCGCTCCTGAGTTTATCAATCGTGTAGATGAGATAATCACCTTCGATCAGCTTTCATTAGATGCTATCAAGAAGATTATTGACATCGAACTAAGTGGTTTGCTTCAAAGAGTTGAAAACATTGGATACAAGTTGGTACTTGATGATAAAGCGAAAGAATTTATTGCTACCAAGGGGTACGATGTACAGTTTGGCGCTCGCCCGCTAAAACGTGCCATCCAAACTTATTTGGAAGATAGCTTATCTGAGTTAATCGTTTCTTCGGAACTCAAAGAAGGTGATATTATTCATGTAACTTTGAATGAGGAAAAGAACGAAATAGAAATAAAGAGAACTACCGAGGTGGTGAATCAATAAAGATTTAATTAAATTATAATACGTCAAAATGTCAGACTAATTGGTCTGGCATTTTTTTTGCCAAATACTGTTAAACATATATTATAGTAACAATAAAATAAATAGATTATGCAGAAAGGTCATATTGGGGTAACTACAGATAAC
>DAIMFE010000124.1:0-7743 GCA_036724805.1 Bacteroides sp. | reverse complement strand
TAGTATTAGATTTAAGGTTAACAAAGGTTGGGATCAGGCGTGATCCCTTTTTTTTGCTTTATTTTTTCTCTTCTACCCGCTCCTGCATTTTTTTGATATTTAAATGCTTATTCATAAAGATGTTTTTGTAAAGCTATTAGTTAGGTGAACTTTCCCGGCTTTTATCCGTATCTTATCCCGAGAGAGATTATGTTTTATCTTTGATAAAGTTAGCACATACTTCTCGCACACTCTACGTAATTCTACAATACACTCCGGATATTGTTTTTAGCGCTCACTTATTTACCTCAAATATTTGGTGTGAAATCAATATAGAATAATGAAATATTGAATAAAAAGCGATTTTTAATATAAAATATGTTAGATAACATATTTTATTGCTTTGAAGTTTTGGAAATTCAATTGGTGTTTGTATCTTTGCAATGTGTTTTTCATGGTATTAGATTTTAAGGTTAATTGATTGGAGTCAGGCGTGACTCCTTTTTTGTTTTATGCCGTTACCTTATTTTGCTGTTTAATGTCAACGCTTTGCGATTTTTGTGCAACACTGCGTGATAAAACTCCTTTTTATCCTATGTATAATAGACGAGCCAATAGTGGTTATTAACATATTGTATCCCTCTTCAACTGCTTTAATTTTTATAACCTCTGGAAGATGCCTTTTTTGCAATAATCACTGAGATTAAAGGCGTAAGATCAAAGTGCTTGATCTTGATGTGGCAAAACTTCATACTTCATACTCTCTATTCTTTAAATAAAGTTAATTATATGTTTCTTTGTTTGTATTACAATTTCTAATATTAACTTTGTGATACAAAGTACTTTTTAATATGGATAGAATTAGAGCAATACAATCGGTAAATGAGATAAAAGAGCTAATGGAACGCTCTTCAAAGTTCGTCTCATTGAGTGGGTTAACAGGTATACTAATAGGAGTGTATGCCTTTATAGGAGCATGGCTGGTAAATAGCCTGACTGGGATTCCGTTTGTCAATAATCCCGGCAGTCATCGTTTATTGAGTTTTTCGGATACCCGGATAATAACCATTGTTATAGCCGGGTGTGTTATAGCGGCATCTCTTATCAGTACTTTTTTGATATCGTACTATAAATCGATAAAAGCGAAGCAGAAACTGTTGAATAAACTTATTTATCGTCTTATCTGGAATTTTGGTTTACCCCTTTTTGTAGGCGGGGTTTTTTGCATCGCTTTGTTATATAATAGAAACTACGGATTAACATCTACTGTAATGCTTCTCTTCTATGGGTTCGCGTTGGTGAACGTTTCCAAGTACACTTTCTCTAATGTAGGATGGTTGGGTTATGCTTTTCTGTCATTAGGTTTGGTGGATGCCTTTTTTGAAGGAAATGCATTACTGTTCTGGACAATAGGTTTCGGGGGATTCCATATAATATATGGTGTGTTATTTTATTTTTTATATGAAAAGAACAAATAATGCTGGAAGATTTTCATCATATAAACAGGGCATTCGAGAATAAGGTACGCTTGGGAATTATGGCTATTCTTATGGTGAATGACGGTGTTGACTTTAATACACTTAAAGAACAACTGGACCTCACGGATGGCAATCTGGCAAGTCATGCCCGCGCTTTGGAGGAACTGAAATATATTTCCTGCAAAAAAATATTTGTAGGGCGCAAGCCCAAGACCATCTATAAAGCGACTAAAAAAGGAAAGGAGGCCTTTCAGGAGCATATTTTGGCTCTTGAGCGATTTCTCAAATCAGATTTATAATTCAAAACTTACTAACTAGACTTTCAAACTAAACTAGACTTACTAAACTTTTTTTTGGAACACAGAGACACGGAGGAACAGAGTTTATTATGCTTATTCTCAATTCTTGCTTCTAAATTGAAACTCTGTGTCTTAGTGCCTCTGTGTTCCGCTTTTTTTAATATTAGACTTTAGACTTAACAAATTAACTATTCAATTATGGAAACTCAAATTATCACCACCGAAGAAGAAAAGAAGACTAACTTCTTTCGCCGGATTTCTAAAACACTAAAAATCATCATCATTGCACTTCTTGTACTTCTGTCTTTTATTCCCATGAGTATGATCAGGGGATTGATTAGTGAACGTTTCAAACTGGAAAGTAGCGCTATAAAGGAAGTAAGCGAAAAATGGAGTGGCAAACAAACGGTTACCGGTCCGTATCTCACGCTGGATTATACCAAACTTCGAACCACAACTGCTAATGGTGTGGAAGTTGCGAAGAAAGTAACAGATTATATCACGTTATTGCCTAACGAGCTGGAAATCAATACTCAACTCGAAACCCAAGAACGTAAAAGAGGTATTTATCAGGTGAATGTTTATAATTCTGTTATCACTATGAAAGGTACTTTTAACTATGCCGAACTCAAAAAACAGGGTGTGGCTATAGAACATCTTCAGTTTAACAAGGCAACTCTTTGCCTCGGCATTTCGGATATGAAAGGGATTGGAGAACAGATTAGGTTTACTCTTGGAGATAATACTTATGATTTCGATTCGGGATTGAATGGTAAAATGCTGGCATCTACGGGTGTAAGCAAGGTAATTAATTTACCGGAGTATGGAGAAAAAGTAATTCCTTTTAAGATTGAACTTAAATTAAAAGGATCGCAATCCATGTTTTTTGCACCTCTTGGCAAAACTACCAAAGTAGCCATGCAGGCCGATTGGGGTACTCCCAGCTTTGATGGAAAATATCTTCCTGAAAAATCGGATATCACTACTTCTTCTTTTACTGCAAACTGGCAGGTGTTAAATCTTAACCGTAGTTTCTCTCAAGTGTTTAATGGAAACAGTGCTCGCGATGATATCAAGCAATCATTATTTGGTGTGAATCTTAAAGTTCCCGTAGAACAGTATCAACAGTCTATGCGCACCGCCAAATATGCCATCTTAATTATTCTGCTTACTTTTACTGTTATCTTCTTTGTTGAAATTATGGACAAAAAACGCATCCATACTTTACAGTATCTTTTAGTAGGCTTAGCTCTCTGTCTTTTCTATTGTTTGTTACTTTCTTTATCAGAACAAATGATGTTTGGAATTGCCTATCTAATCGCCTCCGTATTAACCATAGGGTTGATAGGTTTGTATATTCGGGGGATTATGAAAAGCTGGAGATCGGCAGCTGTAATGGTAGGGCTGTTAAGTATTTTGTATGCTTATATTTATATTCTTATTCAATTGGAAACATTGGCATTACTTGCCGGAAGTTTAGGCTTGTTTATTATATTGGCAACAATCATGTATTTCTCAAAGAAGATTGATTGGTTTAGTGAGTGATTTATTTAAACGCTGAGTTACGCAAGTTGCGCGGAGGGCGTAACTCGTGTAACTCAGCATTTTATTATTCCGCCAGAATCGTCAACTCCGCTCCCGAAGCATAGTCCTGTCCGCGTTGTTCGCTCAACGCAGTAAACCGGATGTATCTTCCTTGTATCGGTTTGTCGAACATTACTTTCTTTTCGCGATTGCTTCTGTCGAAAGTACCCTTCATAACAGGTTCGCCCCATTCTTTACCATCGTTACTGATGTGTATGGTATAATCTTTTACATTACCATTATTGCCATCCTGACGGGGCAGGTAGATAAATCCGGTAATGTTTTTAGTTTCGCCGGCATCCAGGTCAACCCAGTGCGGATGTTTGGCTACCGTTACCGAGAACATAGTATGCCACAAAGTAGTAGGGTCACCATCGGTAAGATGTTTGGCGTTGCCGTAACCACCTTCTTCACTACTAGCAAAAATAACTTCGGTAGCAATACTTACAATCTTTTCGAAAGTCATGGTTGCCTTTATCGAAGGGTTATCTTTATACCATGCGTTAATCGTACCGCCATTACGCAAAACGAAAGGTTCGGTATAATCCTTGGCCTTTTTCATTTTGTCAATTGTATAAGATATTACGGTGTTAGGGCGATTAGTTGATAGAGAAACCACTCCGGCACGGTTTCGTGTGATAGTTAAAGGAATCTCTCCCGCAGTTGTTACGTTAGAAGTTTCGCTCAAATCTTTTCCGGCCGGACGAATAATGAAACTCATTGTGTGGTTAGAAGCGAATACCCGATCTTCCATAAGAGGAGGTCCCTGTCCGCAACTGTTACCACCTAACCCGGTAGCACCAAGATCAAGATGAAGGTATGTATCACCTGCCGGTTGTAGCTGCAAAGGATGTGGAGCCATCGTCATATCCAAAGCAGAGTAGGGAAGTGCTGCTACAGATAAATGATTACCGGCAATAAACACAGCCCCCGCACCCGAATTGTTGGTTAATGCACACCAACGTACTTCTTCATGATTACCCATATCCTGTGGTTTGGGGAAATTCACAAATTCACCTTCAACGGTATTCTTATGGATTTCAATGAATTGTCCGGTTTTACGATCAGCATAATTATCAATAGGTCCGCGGCCGTAGTAAGTAAAATTGCTGAACTCCTTCGGAACTCTCATTACATAGCCCAGGCGCGGCAATGCCAGGCTCGGATTATTAGAGGTTATACTGGATTGCAGTTCAATTGAACCATCCAGATAAACTGTCCATATTTGATTGGTAGTGAATTTAAAATTGTCAGCACCAAAGGGTTGATCGGTTCGTTCTTCAAGAGTGAATCTTCCTGAATCCGGCCTGCCGTTAATCCGGGCAGCATTAGGAGCCTGCGATTCAACAGTGAAAGCCAAAACAACAGTTCCGTCTTTCTTCTTAAATATATTATTGCTGATGGCTTTGTGCTTGAGGTTATGCAAACCGCTTTCGAACCATTGCCTGTAAGCCCAGTTATCATTGTTTACGAATGCGCGGAAAGCATCCGGTTTAGGACCGTTTCCATCAGTAATAATCGTTTCATTACCATAAGTAAGGCTGTAAATAGATCCGGTATTGGTGTCGAATTTAACTTCGAAGTTACTTCCTTTTACAGTCTTGATTGTGGAATTGTCACTTAGTTCAAGCTGTCCGGCATTTGCAGTAACATCAGCAATTGACGGTCGGTTAACGGCTTCCCGTAGCAAAATTTGTTCCTCTGCCTGTGCGAAAGATTTTTTTGCCCAAGGTTGATCATTCTTCAACAGGAACTGTATTTTCACAAAATACTCCGAATTAACCTTCAATGTTCTTAATGAATAAGGAATCCGGATGGTTCCGCGTGCGCGTGGCGGGATGGCACCCAATTCGGCAGTGCCGTTTTTTACCTCTTTGCCATTCTCATAAATAGCCCATCTTACTTCATAATCGGCTAAGTCTTTGAAATAGTATTTATTAAATACTTCAAATTCTCCGGTTGCCACATCTTTTGCCTTAACATCAATATGCTGGTACACCTTTTTCACTTCGTAGTATTGAGGTTTTGGTTCCAGATCGGCAAACATAATACCGTTCATCACAAATTGTCCGTCATTGGGAGTATCACCAAAATCACCGCCGTAAGCCAGATAACGCTTACCTGTAGCTTTATCATAATTATAAATTGCTTGATCTACCCAATCCCAGATAGCACCGCCGCAAAAGAAGTTGGTAGATTCAATCGCTTCCCAGTAATCCACCAGATTGCCACAAGCGTTACCCATGGAGTGTGCATATTCGGAGATGTGGAAAGGATATTTAATATTAAATTCGCCTTTCACAGCATTGCGTGTCCACGCGATAGAAGGATACTGGTTAGAGCCCATGTCAACGATACTGTTATTACGCTCGTATTGAACCGGACGCGAGATGTCAACCTTTTTCAGTTCATTGTAGGCAGTAACAAAATTCTTACCCGGTCCGGCTTCATTACCCAACGACCAGATAACTATAGAAGGAGCGTTGATAGTGGCATGCGCCATTTCAAGGACACGTGCCACATGTGCATTCTCCCATTCGGCAGGGTGAGACAATGAAGCTTCGCCATAATAATACTGGTGAGATTCAATGTTGGCTTCATCTTCCAGATAAAGTCCGTATTTATCAGCAAGATAATAGAAATACGGAGCAGTTGGATAATGCGAGTTGCGAACATGGTTAATGTTGGCCTGCTTCATCAGCATCACTTCGTTTTTCATCATTTCGCGGGTAATAGCATGCCCCACAGCCGGATTGGTTTCATGGCGGTTTACGCCTTTCAACTTGACTGGCCTACCGTTTATATAAAAATAACGCCCTGCCAATCCAAATTCATCTTTGGATGCAGGAGTATCTTTAATTTCTACTTTACGGAAACCGGTATATGTAGAAACTGTTTCGATCGTTTTGTTCTTCTTGTCTTTTAGTTCGGCAACCAAAACATAGCGATAAGGAAACTCTGCCGACCATTTATTGGGGGTATCTACGGGGAGTATAGCCTTTGACTCAATGGTTTCGTTTGCATTAACCGAACCCAAAGAAGCAGTAGCGGTAGCACCTGCAACCGGAATATTCTCATCGGAATAAAGTTTGTTAGCATATAGCGTATAAACCAATTTATGATCTTTTGCTGCCTTTTTACCAAAATTACGGATATCCGCGTTGATAACGAGCGATCCATTGGTGTAGGTTTCATCCAAGTCGGGAATTACAACCAAATCCCTTACCTGAAGTTTGGGGGTAGAATACAGAGCAACCGTACGGAAAATTCCCGGTAAACGGAACATATCTTGTGCTTCAAGGAAAGAACCATCCGAGCTGCGATATACCTCGGCAGACAAAATGTTTTTGCCTTTTTGCAAATATGGGGTAATATCGAAACATGCTGCATTGCGTGAATTTTTAGAGAAACCAACGTATTTGCCGTTTATCCAGAGATAAAAGAAAGAATCGACACCATCAAAATTGATGAAAACTTCTCTGCCATCCCAATCTTGGGGAATCTCGAATTTGCGGTGATAAGAGCCAACTTCATTACGATGCTTAAAGGTGGTCCACTCTGCCGGAGGAGTACGCATAACGCCACCGCGCCAGTCATCCACTTTAACACTGTGTTGAAAAATAACGGGCTGATTAACATAGATAGGAACACCATATTTCAGGCTTCCGTCTTTTTGAATGCCATAAACATTCCAACTCGAAGGAACAAGTATTTCGTCCCATCCTGAAACATCGTAATCAGGTTTGTAGAAATCTTTTGGACGTGAATCCGGATTGGGCGCCCAGTTAAATTTCCAATTACCATCTAATGATTGCCAGAATTTGCTATTTTCGGGTAGCACCTTCCGTGCGCTTTCCGCATCCTGGAAAGAAAAGAACCAGGCTCGCGGCTGTTCTTTATTCAATGCAATTTTATCGGGAGATTCCCACTCGTTTCCTTCAGGTGCTTCTGCCTGATAATAATTGTACCCTTTTAACGGTGGGTGGGTGGCCCAAACCTGTATTGCTGCAATGCATAATACGATGGCCAAAACAGTTTTTCGCATAGTTATTCAGAATTATAAAAATGGTTATATACCTTATGTATTTATTTTATATAAGAGATTTAATTTGTCGGTTTATACTCATTTGCTATGCAATTTTCAATAAAAAATAGCTCACAACCAAAATACATGATGATATTTAACCGGAATTAAGTAATCCCACCGTTTTATACTTTACAAATGGCAGTCTCATTTAATGATTCTTATTCCCATCCAAATGCAACGTGTTGTTTACCCAAATGCAACGTGCATTTTCGAATTAGCAACGTGCTGTTGAGGCAAATGCAACGTGCTGTTGAGGCAAATGCAACGTGCTGTTGAGACAAATGCAACGTGCTGTTTGGAGAAATGCAACGTGCTG
>DAIMFE010000123.1:3429-7766 GCA_036724805.1 Bacteroides sp. | reverse complement strand
TTGATAGTGCCCGCATAAGGTCGGAAAAGTGGTCGGCCATGCTCCGAATTATGCACCTACCTAACTGAAGGAAATTAATCCTTCCCGGGATGATCATGTATAATAGTAGAGTTTCCATAAGGAATGTTTTGAAACTTTTGTTTAACTTTACCGTGAACTCAATTAGAGCGTCACTACAAGAGGACTTATATTGGTCGAGTATGCTGATTTTCTTCACTTCTTTATCTGTAATCGAATACTATAAAGATACTGATTATCAGATGCTTGACCAATTTCCTTTAGCTAAATCATGTTAATTAATTAATTGATTATCAGTTGTTTAATGAATTATTTACCGAACTATTGATACTACTAAAAACAAAAAATAAATATGGGAAATACACCTATTAGTCGAAATTTAATTGATGAAACGATCCGAGACTTTGGAATTTCTGACTTCTCGAGAGCAACAATCCGTGAAGTGAAGGCCATTGCAGCCAAAGCTGAAACTGCTTCGGGGGTAGAATTTATAAAGATGGAGATGGGTGTCCCCGGCCTCCCCCCTTCGGCTGTTGGCGTACAGGCCGAGATAGCAGTTTTAGAAAAAGGTGTTGCCAGCCTTTATCCCGACATCAACGGATTGCCCGAATTGAAACAGGAAGCATCTAACTTTATAAAAGCATTTATTGATGTAGACCTTAGTCCGGAAGGTTGTGTTCCTGTCACCGGATCGATGCAAGGCACATTTGCCTCCTTCCTGACTTGCAGTCAGTGCGATGAAAGAAAAGACACGATTCTGTTTATCGACCCGGGCTTCCCCGTACAGAAACAACAACTTGTTGTAATGGGACAGAAATACGAAACATTCGATGTGTACGATTTCCGGGGCGATAAACTGAAAGATAAATTAGAAAGCTATCTCAGTAAAGGAAACATTTCAGCCATCATTTACTCCAACCCAAATAATCCGAGCTGGATTTGTTTGAATGAGCAAGAGCTCGAAATTATTGGTACATTAGCTACTACATATGATGTAATTGTACTTGAAGATCTGGCCTACTTCGCTATGGACTTCCGTCACGATCTGAGCAAACCCTATCAGGCACCCTATCAACCGAGTGTAGCCCACTATACCGATAATTATGTATTGCTAATCTCCGGTTCGAAGGTATTTAGCTATGCCGGCCAGCGCATTGGGGTAACTTGCATATCAAACAAACTATACCATCGCTCCTACCCGGGTTTCGACAAACGGTATGGCGGCGGAACATTCGGCACAATATTTATTCACCGCGTGCTCTACGCCCTTTCATCAGGAACAAGCCATTCGGCACAATATGCTATGATGGCCATGTTGGAAGCGGCTAATGAAGGAAAATACAATTTTCTTGATGAAGTAAAGGTCTACGGCGAACGTGCCCACAAGCTGAAAGCAATTTTCCTTCGCCACGGATTCCACTTGGTTTATGATAACGATTTAGGTAGCCCCATTGCCGACGGATTTTATTTCACAATCGGATATCCCGGCATGACAGGAGGCGAATTGGCTAAAGAACTGATGTACTATGGCGTGAGCGCTATCTCCTTGATAACTACCGGAAGCCATCAGGAAGGACTTCGTGCCTGCACATCGTTCATTGGAGATCACCAATACGAAGAGCTAGACAAACGAATGGCTCTCTTTGCCCAAAACAACCAAAAGAATTGAGAAGATTAACTAATTGTTTCTATCCCGGCATCATTTAGCGATGCCGGGATTTTTTATATAATCTTCCAATGCTTTTACATACTCTTCGAACGCAGTAATCCCTTTAGCAGCAACTTTACATACCGTTCGGGGTCTTTTGCCATCAATAAACTTTCGCACGTTGATGTATCCGCTTTCGCTGAGCTTTTCTATGCTAACACTCAGATTGCCGGAAGTAGCCCCGGTCTTCTCTTTAAGATAGACGAAATCGGCTTCTTCGACGGAAATCAGCAAGGACATGATGGCCAGTCTGAGTTGCGAATGCAATAACGGATCCAGATCCTTAAACATTTCTTTTTGCTTTATAATTAATAATATGCCCGGGTATAAGATTGCCACACAGCAGCATAGTACCCATAAGTAGCGGATATGCGTTGTAAGGAACAAAACGATAAAGTATAACACAAACAGCACAAATGGCAGCAGAGATATACATCCATCTCATTCGGAAAGCCCCTGCCGACAAGAAAGTGGCATATGCATAAACAAGCGAAATGGCAGGATAAATATATATCCCATTCTTACCGGCAAGCAAAAAAGCAACCAGAAAAGCTGTGCAACCAAATCCTGTCCAAATCCGACTAATCATATTACTGACATAGGTCTTTACCACTTCTTTCTTTCTATCTTTCCAAATAAAATAAGACGTTACAATAACACCGAGAATAGGAAAGATGGTCCAGATATAACCGGACAATGTATATCCGTAATCGAGGAATGTATAGGATATATAATGGGCAAAACAAGCAATGGTGATGATATACCCCCAGAGTACAAGATATTTTCCATCTCCTTTATTTAATTTATCTTTGGCTTGGTCAATCATCTGACGGATAACCAACATACTATCTGCTTCGTTAAATTTCGGTTCCATATATTATTAAATTATTAAGCGTTTCTATCTAATTCAGTTTAATGTAATTCACAAAAGATTCGCCCCAGTAGGGTTTATCCACGCCCTTTTCTTGTTTTTCAAAAAGGCTTTTGGCTTTTTCTACTTCGGCAGGGGTATCTATTTTCAGTTTAACTACCGCAGGCAGAAACTGATTGAAAAACACCCGCAATATCACCGCCCGCGGATTTTCGGGGTTGATTGCCAATGCCTTTTCGTATGCTCCAACAACTTGCCCGAAGAGGGTCTGTCCGTTTGCAGGATTCAGCATAATCTGCGCATTGTAATAATATCCCCATAGCGTACTCACTTCAGATTTATCGGCATCGGAAATCCGATCCAGTTTCTCCAACTCTTGTTGCGCATGGGTTAAGCGCACAGTATTGTGCTCGGCTGCTTTATCGTAGTACACCATTTGTATATCGCAATAGGCGGTGTAATAAACCGGTTGCCATTTATCGCCAAACTTCGAAGCTATGCGCTCAAAACGATTGCGACACTCCAATAAATCGGCAGTACTTTTAACTTCATCGAGTTGGGCTAACGCTTTTTCCATAGCCGATGGATACAAGTTACCTTCTTGTGCACTTACCCGGTGGGTAAAATTACAGAAAATGAAGGAAACCAAAACTAAAACTGCATAATTCTTCATTGTTTTCATACGTTTTATATATTAAAGATTGATTTGATTTTAAAAATAAGAGGCTTTGTATGCCTTACCTTTTCCGATATTGATGAATACGCCTACATAAAAGGTACGCCCCTGATATGCTGTGGTAGGAACAGAAGCAAACCGTCCGTCCGTATCGGGTTGGCGCGAGAAGCTGTATCCATACACATTCTTCCGGTTTAATGCATTCGACAAGCTGGCATATAAGATTATTCCAGACCCCGGAAGAGCAGTAGGTTCTCAACTTGGGGCAGAAGTATTTGAGCAGCAACGAAGCATTATGATGGGTGGTAAAACCGGGAGTGGCTTTCGTTGGATAATCCAGGTATTTTCTTTTTGAATCGTTATATGAATAGGACAGCGTGTATTCAACATATTTAAGCAGTCCGCTATCATCAAGATAAAGATCGACTCCCCTACTATACCCCTCTCCGTCCGATGCATATATGCCGTTGGTTAATAGGGGCAGATCATCGTATTTTTTATGATAAAGCTCTGCCCGGTAGGTGCGTTTGTTTTTCTGATAATACATGCCCAATAGGGTCGTCCAATTGGTTTCCATAGTTAGTTTTTCATTTCGGATCAGATAATCAGGATCGGTGGCCTGTTGGTATTTACCCACAACAGCCGACAGTACCCATCCGTTTATCTGGTAGTTCGCAGCGGCACGCGGCAGAATGGCGTATGTATCCGTAAGGGATGAATACTCCATTCGCCCCGACAGGTTTAGGAAAAACCGATGGGTAAAGTTAAAATCGTTAGAGAGAAACATGCCGCTGATATTCTGATTGTATTTCCGATGCACTACGCTACGATCGGCGTACTTCATATCGTAAGTGCGCAGATAGGTTTCTGCACCGAGTTCTATCTTATATAGATTGGTGAATCTTTTAGATGCTTTGGCTTTCATATGAAGTTCCTGTTCGTCAACCGCATAGTGGTCGCCAACCAGCAGGCTGTTCGCCCGTTTCTTGTTGTTCCAAGAATAGGCCGCTCCAACGGCAGAATACTCGACAGGCTTTGCGAATACTCCGATCCGTAGCCTCCGG
>DAIMFE010000123.1:0-3329 GCA_036724805.1 Bacteroides sp. | reverse complement strand
TCCAACGGCAGAATACTCGACAGGCTTTGCGAATACTCCGATCCGTAGCCTCCGGTAGAGAAATGAATACCTTCGAAATGAAGAGGAGAATATTTAGACCGCGAGCTACTGTTGGGCGAATTGGCGGTGTAGGGAGAAAGCACGTGCATACCATCTATAAAGGTTTGCGACTCGCGGGTACTGCCGCCGCGCACTTGCAAACGCCCGTCGACTCCGGCATTGGTCATCAGGTTCACGGCGCTCTGGCTTTCTAAGGTAGATGATTTCAGCGCGTAACTACCGGCAACGATAACGACATCGGCCAAATTCTCTACAGAAGGTTTAAGGTGAATCTGCAAATTCTTCAGCTCTTTTACATCTTTTGTTATGGCATAGGTTTGGTAGCCTATAAAAGATGCTTTGAGGGTAACGATTCCTTCTTCTTCTGTTTTTATCACAAAAAGTCCCTCATCGTTTGTATTTGTCCCATCTAATGTTCCATCTATATATACATTGACAAAACTAGCGGGTTGCTTATTCTCATCGAATACCGTACCGGAAACTTCTGTTGTCTGCGCCTTTAAAGGAGCTAACGACACGATTGATAATAAAGTAATTAATGCTTTTTTCATTGGGTTTATCATTCTTCTTGGTTGCAAAGATAATTAAGTTTATAATGTAAACCAAATTGTTTTATAAATAAATTTAACGCATTATTTGGCAAGCAGTAGGAATGATAAAATAAGCAGCAAATTTTCTTCTACATATGACATAGGTTAGGAGAAATATTGCACGCCCTAAAGTTCAAACTTATTTACCATGATATATATAGTGGTTGCTTAAGTATATACTTAGACCCTCCTTAAGTATATACTTAAGGAGGGCTTAACTATATACTTAGACACCCATTAAGTATATACCCCAAATTTCATCTCTTTAAACTGCTGATAATCAGAAATATAGAAATTATCAAAAGGAAAAACTCATGTAAAAACTATTCTCACTATTTGAAGCGGGAAGTATCGACATCTTCTCTTTTCTTTTCTTTATAGTTGCCAAATTTGTAGCTGAAAGAAAGTTCGATGCCACGGGTAGGCGTCAGAAAGCGGTTGCTTAAATTCTGCCCTTTGAAACGGATTTCCGGATTGATGGCCGATGTTTCGAACAAATCTTTTCCTTTCAGAGTCAGTGTAGCGTTATCGTTGGCAAAGGCCCAGCGCAACGAAGCATCTACGTTTCCGGAGCGTGGCAAGTCGTAAATGCCCTGTATGGTACCGTTTTGGTAGAATCCAAGAATATTCAGGCTGATATTGGGTTGGGTAGACAGTGTAATGGTGTTGCTCATGGTGGCGATGAACGAAGTCGACCGGCGGTCATAAGAAATATCCCAGAAATCGCTATCTTTTTCGCGGGTATGATATCCCCAGAATAAGAATCTTGAAGACAACCAATTGCCCACTTTCACCGGAATAACCGCCTGAACACCAAACCGCTGACGAAAATCGGCATTGAGTTCCTTATACACCTCAACCAGTTCGTCGGGGCGTTGATAGAGGGTTTGCACCGAATAGTCTTTATCATAGTCGTAATGAGCCACAAATACATACTTGCCTTTCAGGATATAGGTAAGGTTAGCGCTATACTTGGCCATAGGCTTCAGGAGCGGATTACCATAAAGGACTGTATAAGCGCTCCGGTAAGAAACGGAGTTCTGCATGCTCCAGAAAGATGGATAATCTTTATCGCTCGTAAAACTTAACTGAAAAATGTGCCCGGGTTGGAGGGTATAGTTCAAATTCAGCGTCGGATAAAACATCCATTCGTCCCACATCTCGGTATGATATAATTCGGCAGCCACCGAAGCATCTACAGAAACCTTCTCGCTAAGATTCTTTGTGAATCCGGCAAACCCGTTCCAGGTATATTCTTTACGACGCGCGTTCATCGATTTCTCCGGTCGTAGCGCTCCGGTGGCTATATCATAATAATACTGGAAACTATTGTCGACGGCTGTCGTATAGTTTACTCCATAATTCAGTCCCCAGTTGTTTTTCAGCGTATGCTCCTGAGTAAGATAAAATCTCCACTTATTAATGCGCTGTTCGTCTTCGTACCGGGCGTTCATTTCTTCATCATTCAACATGCTATGCACCTCTTGGTTGCCGGGCGAATCATAATAGGTCATTTCGGCGCCCGCACTCAGTCCGAAGGGAGTCCGATAATCCATTTTTACGTTATGAAGCTGATGGTCTCCATCGGTTGTAGTGCTCGAATTTTCTGTTCCTGTGGTGATTCCCCGAGTGTGCCCATTTTTAAATTGAGTGGTGTAGACCAAACTCAATACATTTTTTTCAGAAAAACGATAGTCCATACCCAAGCGCACGTTATGGTTATTGCGCTGCGAACGCAACACATCCGACAATTCCATCGGATAAACCGTACCGCTTACAGTGTGCAGTGCTTCTTTATCAATGCGGCTGTAGTCCCTGCCGTGATTGTAAGAGTAAAGTAAATCTGCCGAGAATTTAGGCGAAGAATAAAGAAGACTTGCACGTTCTGTAAGTTGTTCATAATAAAGTTGTTGCCAGGCCGTGTATAGTTCGCCATGCAACGTGGGTTTATCTGCCCCACCCGATTTTAGTACCAAATTAATCATCGATCCGCGAACCTGATAGCGGGCGGGCGCTGAATACATCACCTCGGCTTTTTCAATATTACCTACCGGAATGGTTTTTAACAAATCGACCAATTGACTTTCCGAAAGCGTAGATACCTTTCCGTTAATCATTAGGTTCACCCCGCTACCAGCCAGTTGCAACCCGCCATTGTCAATCACTCCCGGAAGCTCCTTTATGGCCTCGTAAGCATTATCGATCGGCATTTTCTCTACCAACCGCGGGAGGTCATACACTAATTTGCCGCTTTCGGACTTCACAATAGGGCGCTCGCCCTTTACCATTACTTCCGGAAGTTCCATTAAAAGGCTATCCAAGAAAAAAGAAGTTGTATCATTGACCTGTATCTGTGCCGATACCGGTAATATCAAAGAAAGAGAAATAATAAATAGAATACTGATGCGTTTCATAACTTTATATAGTTTATTTGTTTGATGCAAAGTACGCCATAAAATGGCTCATATAGGGTTATCGAACGCTTATGTAGTGTTATCTAGTGTTATCGGGAGTGTTATTTAATCTTATCACTGGTGGGCCGAATGTATATTCGGATTATCTTTGCACCCATCATCCATATTCAATATACCTTAAATCCGCAACGCCTCTCCTTTAATCACTAGTTAAAGCGTTGGCGTAAAGAATTTTACCCAACGCTTTGTTATGTGCAAAATTTCA
>DAIMFE010000122.1:0-8162 GCA_036724805.1 Bacteroides sp. | reverse complement strand
ATTGTCGACCTACAAAAGCAAAACCTTGTCCGAGTTCCAGTAAAAATGTTGTAATGTTTGTACTAAAGCATCTTCTAACTTTTTTTCTTTGAAATCACTGTGAACATCAGGTAATAGCTTATCCTTCTGAACAGGAACTAACCAATGAAATTGAGAGACAAAAACAGATACTTCAACAAAGTAGCAGAAATGAGTAGAGTATAAAAGGGGATGACAGAACGCGATGAAAGAGGCAACTCACAAGTATTTCTTGTTAGTTTGTTAGGATGGCAACCGCTCAGTAAAAACAATACCGCATTTCTAAATAATCGCTATCTTTACGCCAATAATAAATAATGAATCGCAATGAAGAAAATACACAGCCTGCTTCTGTTTACAACCCTTATTGTTTTGTTAAATTCTTGTAGCAAGGAAGACGATCCTTATATTATTTTTGCCAATATAAATAGTAATGTAATCACAACAGAGGCTCTCTCGGTTACGACAGGAGGTAATTATGAACTCAATGTTACGATAGGATTTGATAAAGAAAAGGGAGAAGACAACAGGATATTTTATGAATATAAAATTGATGAAGAAGCCGTACAACATTTTGACGATACCGGAATGCTGGAGGTTTTAACCGAAGAAAGACACAATAATCTGACAATAGTGAATGCCAAAATTAGTTTATCTTTTGATGAAAATATAATATCTTCGGGCTCACAAATGAAAATAACTGTGAGAGACCGATGGGTGTTGCGTAAATCCTTGATCTTTAATGTGAAGTGAAGTAAAAAATGTCCTTTTCTTCGCAAGTGATGTTAAATAATTCGTATTCTTGAAATGTTTAATAAGATTAATTTTTTGGGTAATATAATAATTCGTATATTTAAGGTACCAATAATGCCAATACACTAACCTAACCTAAATATTAATTTTTAAATAGCATTCATGATGGATAGAAATGAAATTGGTACTTGCGCCTTTAAAGTATGGCAATTATTAGTCGACAATGCTCGATGGAGCTATGGCGACTTAAAAAGAAAATCAGGACTTAGGGACAAAGATCTGGGAGCTGCTTTAGGCTGGTTGGCTCATGAAGACAAAGTACAGTTTGAGCAGGTAGACGATGAACTTTACGTATATTTATGCGTAAACGTTTATATCGGTTGATCTTTCTCCTCCCTCTCAAAAAAAATCTCCCGGAATTAGTATTGTGATAAAATCATACCGGGAGATAATCTGTAAAAAAACGAATGCTCTTTTTTCTTCTTTTCCATGGAAAGCTCGGTGATAAAAGCAATTAAAAGACCCACTCCGCCAAACAGTAATACGCAAGATCCATAAATCGCACTGGCTGCTTCGCTTTTTTTTCAATGATTTCCTTCTCCAAAATAATCGGGTATGGTTGTAGTTTTCCGTCTGCTTCCTACCACAAGGGGTATCATAAGGATTGATTATTGGCTTAGAAATAGGATTAAAAAAACATATGGATAACAAATAAATAAGATTGAAAAAAGAGCCTTATAGCGCGCGATTGGAAAATTGTTTCTAAATTTGGTCGATATTTAAATAAAATACTCTTTTCATGAGAAGTTTTGCCTCAGATAATAATTCCGGTGTTCATCCATTGGTGATGAACGCGCTGCTAAAAGCTAACGATAATCATGCTATCGGATATGGCGATGATAAATGGACCGAAGAAGCCATTGCTAAAATAAAAAAAGCCTTTACCGATGACTGTGAACCGTTCTTTGTTTTTAACGGAACGGGAAGTAATATGATTGCTTTGCAATTATTGACCCGACCGTACAATTCTATTCTATGTGCTGAAACCGCACATATATATGTAGATGAATGCGGTGGCCCTGCCAAAAGTACCGGCTGTCAGCTGCGCCCTATTGTAACAAAAGATGGAAAATTAACTCCGGAATTGATAAAACCATATCTTCATGGCTTTGGAGATCAACATCATTCTCAACCGGGGGTTATTTATATATCCCAATGTACGGAATTAGGTACCGTTTATACCCGAGAAGAACTCAAGGCAATTACCTCCATGGCACATCAATATGGAATGTTTGTTCATATGGATGGCGCGCGTATTGCAAATGCATGCGCTTCTTTAAACTCATCATTGCGCGAATTAACGGTAGATTGTGGTATAGATATCCTCAGCTTTGGTGGAACCAAGAACGGGCTGATGATGGGAGAGTGTGTTGTTGTTTTTAATCCGGAACTAAAAAATGAAGCACTATTCATACGGAAACAGTCGGCACAGTTAGCATCTAAAATGCGGTATATATCCTGCCAGTTTAGCGCCTATTTAACAGATGATTTATGGCTGACGAATGCACTGCACGCAAACAAGATGGCGGCGGTTTTATATAACCATCTAAGTAAATATCCTGAAATAACTTTCACGCAAAAAGTTGAAAGCAATCAACTCTTTCTAACACTTCCCCGACCCATTATAGATAAGTTATTGGAGTTGTATTTCTTCTATTTCTGGAATGAAGAAAAGAACGAGATACGATTGGTGACTTCATTCGATACCACTCAACAAGATATTGACGGCTTTATTAATTCGTATAACACCATTTCTTCTTCAATAAACAAATAAAAATGAAGAAAGCAATACTATTTGTTTTATTAGTATTTGTAGGCACAAGTGCATTTTCGCAATGGTTACCGAAATTTCTCCTTACTTCTCCCAGCTTGCAAGAAAATAACAGTAACAAACTAACGATAGATGTTGACGCTGTGGGCTTTTTCAAAAACAACGAGTACTTCAGTCCGTTATCCAAAGGCCAAACTTTTCCGGGCATCCGAATTGAGCCCACAATAGGATTTCAGATTGATAATAAACTCCAATTCAAGCTGGGTATCATTGGCAGGTATTTATCGGGCGACCAAAAAAAACATGGACTTTCTACCTTTAACGAGCTTTTTGCAAGAATCCAATATGCGATTCTTCCTAATCTGAACCTGGTTTTTGGTAATCTGTATGGGGGCGCCAATCATCAATTAGTAGAACCGTTATACAGATGGGAACGACAAATGGTTGATAAGCCCGAGAGCGGATTACAGCTTTTGTATAATGACGATCGTTTCTTTGCGGATGTGTGGGTGGATTGGAGACGATATATCGAACATGGAGATTCTGTTCCCGAGGTTCTTAATTTCGGATTATCGGCTTCGGCAAGGCTAACTCCCAAAGAGAAAAACTTCCGGGTTACAGTTCCTTTTCAATTAACTATTTATCATCAGGGAGGCCAAATTGATACTTCTGATGAAAAAATGGTGGTGGTTGGAAATGTTGCTACCGGTATTAAAACCAATTGGAACCTGCGTCAACGTATTTTTCACTCAATTGATTTTGATACTTATTTACTGGGGTACTTTGATAAAAAACCGGCCGAAGAAATAAGACCCTATAAAAAAGGATGGGCAATATATCCTGTTATAACTTTTAATGTGCTGAATTTTAAATTAATGACCGGATACTGGCATGGAAATAAATTCTTTAGCTATGACGGAGATCCTATTTTCTCTTCATTTAATCCAATGTATCCGGAAGAAATCCATGCTAAACGACAAATAGTAACCAATAAAATCTCTTATTTTAAACAATTGCACAAATATTTCTCACTCGGCGCACAGATGGAAACTTACTTTGATACCAAGGAAAGCCAATTTGATTATAGCTTTGGAATTGCTTTGAGGGTGAACGCGCAGTTGTTTGGAAAGAAATATTGAGGGGAAGTGAGGTAGAGTTTACCTCACTCTACCTCACTTCCATCCTTATTTCCTATAATACCCTAGCGCATCTTTATCAAATTTGCGAATAAAGTTGATATGTTTTTCCACTTCTGCTTCGGCATACCGTACATATACATTTGCCGAAGAAGCGAATAGCTCGCTGCTCTTGGATGCATCCTGAAGTAATAAATGGCTCATAATAATATGGGCAGCCATTTCAACTAACCGGCGGGCGCAGAAATCGAGTAATTCCTGATCCTTTTCTTCGGTTATTTGTGCAACCGCAGCAGCATATTTGCTGGCCATATCTTTCAAGCGATATTTCAATCCTTCCAGTTCGGGTGCAACTTCCTGATTTTCGTATTCACGAATCTGGTTAAGATAAGCTCCCGTTGTAACATAACGAATAGCAGCAACAACTTGCAACTGAGTGGTTCCTTCATAAATAGAAGTTATACGCGCATCGCGATAAATACGTTCGCAGGCATAATCTTTCATAAAGCCGGATCCGCCATGTATCTGAATACAGTCATAACCGTTTTGATTGGCGTATTCGCTACTCATTCCTTTAGAAAGCGGAGTGAAACTATCGGCTAACTTAGCAAATTTCTTTTGTTCCTGACGTTCTTCCGGTGTAAGTTTACGCTCCTTAGCAATATCATCCAAAGCTTTGTACACATCTACAAAGCGAGTTGTTTCATATAAAAGTGTGCGTACAGCATCCAGTTTTGCTTTCATCAATGATAGCATTTCGGCTACAGCCGGAAACTCCGCTATGGCTTTTCCAAACTGTTTGCGGTCTTTTGCATACGCTAATGCCTCGTTATATGCAGCCTGAGATAATCCAACAGACTGAGCGGCGATACCCAAACGGGCGCCATTCATTAACGCCATTACATACTTAATAAGACCAAGCTTTCTGTCTCCACAAAGTTCTGCCTTTGCATTTTTGTAAACCAGCTCACAAGTGGGCGATCCTTTAATACCCATTTTATTTTCAATACGGCGTACAGTAACGCCGCCATTGCGTTTGTCGTAAATAAACATGGATAAACCACGGCCATCACGAGTGCCTTCTTCCGAGCGGGCAAGCACTAAATGAATATCAGCATCGCCATTAGTAATGAAACGCTTAACGCCATTCAGATACCAGCATTGGTCTTTGTCGCTGTAGGTAGCTTTCAGCATAACTGCCTGTAGGTCCGATCCGGCATCCGGTTCGGTTAAGTCCATCGACATTGTTTCGCCTGCGCAAACACGAGTGATATAACGTTCCTTCTGGTCTTCGTTGGCAAATTCATAGATCGTTTCAGCACAGTCTTGAAGTCCCCAAAGGTTTTCGAAACCGGCATCCGCGCGGCTCACCATATCAGCAGCCATCATATAGGGCACATTCGAGAAATTTAATCCACCGTATTTGCGGGGCATAGCCATACCCATTAAACCGGCTTTAGTGGTAGCGTCTAGATTCTGTATTGTTCCGCTGGCATACGTTACACGTCCGTTGGCAACTGTAGGGCCTTCATGGTCTACGCCTTCGGCATTTGGAGCAACAATGTCCGCACAGATTTCACCTACAATTTCCAGTACTTTTTCGTAACTGTCAATCGCGTCTTCAAAATCTACGGGAGCATAATCATATTTATCTTTGTCGGCATAGTTGCGTTCTTTTAACTCAACAATTCTCTTCATCAACGGGTGGTGAAGATGATGCCGTAATTCAGGAGTATCGGTGTAAAAGTTCATATGTTATTAAGTTATGAAGATAGGTAGAAGTAAGGTAGAGGAGGTAAAGTTTTTAATACCTCTGTAATATGCGTTAAGTAATCTGCTTGCTTCTTCCAATCCATTGTTTAATTGATTATATTTTAATTCATTAATATATTGTAAGTCTTTCGAGAGAATGATATAATATCTACATTCTTCCAAGCTGCCTTGAGAAATATTTAGTAATCGCAGTTTATCCGCAGTTCCTTTCTTTCTAAATCCCTCGGCAATATTTGCAGCTATTGAGACTGCAGCTCTTTGGAATTGCGAGGTTAAACCAAATTTTTCGTGGGATGGAAAATTAATAGTTGTTTGGTATACCATTAAAACAAAAAAATGAGCTTTCTGCCATGCAATAATATCTTTAAAACTTTGTACCATAATTCTCATCCACTACTTTACCTCACTCTACCTCACTCTCTACCTCACTTTATTTACTCTACTTACTATTCTCCTTATAATATTTAATCATCTTAGGAACCACCTCTTCGATACTACCTGTAATTACATAATCAGCTATAGTATTGATAGGGGCATCAGGATCGTTATTAATCGAAATAATCATCGAACTTTCCTGCATTCCTGCGATGTGTTGTATCTGTCCGGAAATGCCACAGGCGATATAAAGTTTCGGGCGCACGGTTACACCGGTTTGGCCAATTTGCCGGTCATGATCGGCAAATCCTGAATCAACAGCAGCACGGCTTGCGCCCACTTCGGCGTTCAATACTTTTGCCAGATCAAACAATAGATCGAAGTTTTCTTTAGAGCCAACACCATATCCACCGGCAACGATAATCGGAGAACCTTTCAGATTATGTTTTGCCTTTTCAATATGCCGTTCGATCACCTTAATAACAAAGTCGGAATCGGAAATATAATTTTTCGTATCATGATTGATAACCTCTCCTTTATAATCGGGAGCCAGTATTTGCTTCTTCATAACACCTTCGCGAACAGTTGCCATTTGAGGACGCTGCTCCGGATTAATAATCGTAGCAACAATGTTACCACCAAAGGCAGGACGAATTTGATACAGCAAATCTTTATAAACCTTTCCTGCTTTCTTATCCTCATGATCCCCAATTTCCAATGAAGTACAGTCGGCAGTTAGTCCGCTTCCTAAAGCCGAAGAAACACGTGGGCCAAGGTCGCGACCGATAACGGTAGCCCCCATCAAGCAAATCTGTGGCTTTTCTTCTTTGAAGAGATTTACCAAAATAGCAGTATGAGGAAGTGAAGTGTAAGGATAAAGTCCCTCCGCATCGAAGATATGAAGTTTATCCACACCATAAGGAAGCACTTGCTTTTCAATGTCTTTTAAGTGAGTACCCGCAACAATTGCCTCTAGTTGGCAATTTAATTGTGTAGCCAGCGAACGCCCCTTTGTTAAAAGTTCAAGGCTAACATCTACAACGGTACTTTCTTCTATTTCGCAATATACAAATAAGTTATTCATAATTTAAGTATTTATAGGAGTTAGAAGTACTTCTTACCTCTATCCAATGGTGTGATTAGCCAAAAGTTCAACAATAAGTTCTTCTACATCCCGATCGCTGTCGGTGAGCGTTTTGCTTTCCTTTGCCTGAAAAACAATATTTTGGATTGTCTTTACCTTTGTAGGTGAGCCCGAAAGTCCGCATTGCGCCAAATCTCCCTTTACATCATTCACACTCCATTCTACCAGGTTAAGATAATCGCGGGTATCGCAAAGGTTCGTGTAATCCTGATCGGTTTGTTGCTTTTCGGTGATGGTTTTAGCATGTTTATACTTTTGTACCAGTTTCGCGTTACGAGGGCGACACGGCGCGGCCGAACCGTTTACCGTTAAAACAATAGGAAGAGGCCCCTCAACCGTTTCAATGCCACCATCGATATGGCGTTTCACGGTTATCCTGTTGTTATCCACCTTTAAAATCTCTTCTGTGTAAGTAATCTGGGTTAATCCAAGTTTCTCGGCAACCTGCGGGCCTACCTGTGCCGTATCACCATCTATCGCCTGGCGACCACCGATGATGATATCAAAATCACCAATCTTGCGGATTGCAGTAGCGAGGGCATAAGATGTAGCCAGTGTATCGGCACCGGCAAATGCGCGGTCGGTAAGAAGGTAACCATTATCCGCGCCACGATATAAACCTTCGCGAATGATTTCCGCAGCACGTCCGGGACCCATTGTTAACATAGTAATTGTAGAGCCGGGATGCGCGTCTTTAAGGCGAAGTGCCTGCTCGAGCGCGTTGAGGTCTTCCGGATTGAAGATTGCCGGAAGAGCAGCACGGTTAACCGTGCCATCGGCCTTCATGGCATCTTTTCCCACATTTCTTGTATCGGGAACTTGTTTTGCCAGAACAATAATTTTCAAACTCATGTTTATTAGTTTTAAGTTGAAAGTTGAAAATTAAAAGTTGAAAAAGAAAGTTACCATTTTTACTATGTTATGGGTATAAGTTGTAACTTTCAATTTTCAATTTTCAATTTTCAACTAAAAGATTAATAGGGTGCAAATTTAAACAAACAGTTTATATTGCCAATAATAAGTATTAAAAATATGCACAGTTTTAAAGATTTTGAGCAATTAACGTAAGAAAACACCTACGTTGTACCGGCACAACATAGGTGTTTTGTGGGCATGCTTTTATATAGCATCC
>DAIMFE010000121.1:0-8355 GCA_036724805.1 Bacteroides sp. | reverse complement strand
TTAAGCCCCGTTACGCCGATGGTACTGCGTCATAGTGGGAGAGTAGGTAGTTGCCGTTTTAATAGATAATCCCTCTTAGTCGAAAGATTGAGAGGGATTTTTGTGTTTATTTACCCCACTGCACCGGAACATCCTCTATGTTTTGAATATACTTATCAGAATGAGAACGAACCTCTTTGTTAGGCGGTTGTACAATTATAGCATACCTCCACCATACATTGGTGGCTTTAGTGATATCGCTTTTCCTATATAACCTATCGCAACTTAAGGGTGTACCGTCTTTAAAGGTTCTTTTCTCCGACCAGGGATCATACACCTCATAGAAGATTTCATCATCAACAATAGCATATCCTTTTATTACAATGAAATGCCCCGAATTGATATTTCGGGTGGTATAAAACTTGTCTAATTTCCATTCTTCCCCTTTTGTTTGCGTTCTTACATAATAAATATCCAAGCATAGAATGGCAATGTTGCCGGCATCCAACTCCCCAATTAAACTGTTGGGTTTACTATTAGTGAACGGTAGTATATTAATAGTAGCATTGTGCAGCCTCATGTAATTCATTACTGTATTGGTAGACCACCAACCGCCTTCGGGCAGATATGTATTTCTTGCATCCTCTGTTGTGAAAGCAAAATCGGGTGATAGCCATTTTAAAGCCATTGTTGCACAGGCAGGCCCACAGTTAGTATCACTAAATTGCCCGGTATTGCATTGATCAATGTACCACGGGTGGGGCACATTGTTAGATTTTTGGCTATCGATATCCTTCCCGATATCATAAATCCGGTACCATGTTGTTTGAGGTATAGGAATAGATTTAACTTTCTCAACCGAATGGCCATTACTGGTTATGACTAGTTTTATATTTACCCTGTCGCTATTGCTTTCCGTATATGGAAGCATGAAGGCATTTTCTTCACATGTTAATTCGTTATCTCCATAGAATATACTCCATTCCTCCTCGAGTGTAGAAGATATTGGAGTGCTGTGCGATTTATTGATTAACTTATAATGATCAATTTGATTCTCATAATCAAAATCAGCAACTATATTAATGGCTTCCTGAACAACATCGATCGTTTGCTCCAATTCGGGGGTGCTTATTTTAATACTTGTATCGCGTTCCTCTCCAAAATTAGGATTAACAGCAATTGAAATTGTTGAAGTATTATCTTTACGCGCACTGATGTCAACAGATATCCATTCGGGTAGATCCTCGGATATGTTGAAAGCCCCATCCGATAGTATATCCACAGTTTTAGTATCAGTGCCCGAAGACTCAAAGTAAATTGTTTCGTTGGAAGGAATATATAAAAAGTGCTTGGGGGCGTCCGAGCATGCATAGATAATAGTCAGCAATAATATCCATGAAACACTTTTGGGTAAGCTATTCTTCATATTTAAACTATTAGGTTACTGTTTAGTCTTTACAAAAGGCAGGCATTCTATTGCACAAAGTTAAGTAATTTAAGCGTATAATGAGCTTGTCTTTTGATAGTAATCTCAACATAAAAGCATTTTATTTAATCTTTTTTCTCTTAAAGTATTGCGAATATAAAAACTATTACTACATTTGCGGTGTACTATTAAACTAATACACAAATATACTTGCTTATGATCACAATCAACGAACTTTCATTCGCATATCGCAAATCAAAAAAAGCGATTTTGAATAACTTTTCTCTGGATATTGAGGAAGGTAAGATCTATGGATTACTGGGAAAGAATGGGGTAGGGAAGTCGACTTTGCTTTATTTGATAACCGGTTTACTAACTCCAAAAACCGGGCAGGTGCTGTATCGCAATGTAAATGTGCGCCGCAGACTACCTATAACCCTGCGAGATATGTTTCTTGTTCCCGAAGAATTCGAACTGCCCCCAATCTCATTAATTAGCTATGTTGAATTAAACAGTCCGTTTTACCCTAACTTTAGCAAGGAAGAATTAGTTCAATACCTGCATTATTTCGATCTTGAAATAGACCTGAATTTGGGTGCGCTTTCTATGGGACAGAAGAAGAAAGTGTTTATGAGTTTTGCATTGGCAACCAATACCTCGCTTCTTATCATGGACGAACCCACCAACGGATTGGATATTCCGGGGAAAAGCCAATTCAGAAAGTTTATCTCTTCCGGCATGACGGATAATAAAACAATCATCATTTCAACCCATCAGGTACGTGATATTGATAGAATACTCGATCAGGTTCTCATTATGGGAGATAATGAAATACTTCTCAATGAATCAACTTATGACATCTGCGAAAAGCTATTGTTTTTGGAAAGCGCCGATCCGGCATTGACAGAAAAAGCGTTGTTCTCTTCTCCATCCGTGCAGGGTAATTATCTCTTGTTCCCTAATAACGAACAGCAAGAATCGGCATTGAATCTGGAGTTACTCTTCAATGCAACACTCTCCAAATCGAAGGAAATACAATCATTGTTTAACAAATAACACAACAGAGATGAAAGATACATTTTTCAGCAGTTCCCGTTTTATGGACCTTTGCCGTAAGGAAATGGTAGAGAGTTGGAGAACCAACGTTCTTCGCATGGTAATGATATTTGGAATAATGGTTGTTTGGTTTGTTGGAAGCGCTTATTTCACCTATAGAAGCTGGCCTGTGGGATCGGAAACAGATGCAATGGTTTCGAATTCGCTGAATTTCTTTTTGGCATTCGGCGCCATATGTGGGTTGGCGCTAGCATCAAACACCTTCGATACGCTTAAAACAAGGTCGAGCAGATTATCCGTTTTAATGACGCCGGCTACCCCTTTCGAGAAATTTTTCTCGCGCTGGATGATATCAACCATCGTATATATTGTGGTTTTCATTATATTATTTATGCTTGCGGATTACACACGTGTATTTATTTACAGGTTTATCTATCCGGATGCCACTATAATACCCGCATCGCTCAAATACCTGGTAATAACCGGTAGCGAATATTCTCTTTCCGGGTCAAGTATGGGATATAAAATTCTCTCCTACTTCTCCTTCCAGTCGTTCTTCCTGCTAGGTAGTGTAATTTGGCCAAAGAACTCATTTATTAAAACGCTCACAGCCGGATTGTTTATAATGATAACCTATTCGTTGTTTGCAGCTGGGGTAGCAAGAATGCTTAGGGGAGAAAATATATATATAAATAATTCTTCGTTTGGGGATGTAAGTATGGATGCGTTGAAAATAATAAATATGGTAATACTAGTTTTCTTTATCTTTTTTAATTGGGTAATAGCATATTATAGATTTAAAGAATCCGAAATCATTAACCGACCATAGCCTATGGATTTTAAAGACAGTAAGGCGATATATCTACAGATAGCAGATCGGATCTGCGATGAGATACTCATCGGCCAATATAAAGAAGAAGAACGTATCCCTTCTGTAAGGGAATATGCCGGAACGGTGGAAGTAAATGCCAATACCACCATGCGATCTTATGAATATTTGCAATCTCAAAATATAATATTTAATAAGCGCGGTATCGGGTATTTTGTGTCATCGGGCGCCAAAGAATTAATTCTTTCGCTTCGGAAAGAAACATTTCTCAAAGAAGAGGTTGGGTATTTTTTTAAACAGCTACATACCCTGAATATATCGATTAAAGATATTGAGAAAATGTACTGGGATTATTCTATGAACTTTTAATAACACAATTGATACAATTATGAAACGTACAACATATATAATGATAGGAATGTATTTCTTTGGATTGCTATTAATCCTTATCGGACTTTTGAACATGTAAAGTGGCTTTTATTTACTTAGACCCGGGTCTTGGTATTGCTGACACCCGGGTCTGAGTACTGTTGAGACCCGGGTCTCAATGCTGCTGACACCCGGGTCTCAACGATCCTTTCCTTATTGCATTTAAAACGTCTTCTGCTTTCTCTGCGATAAAAGCAGGATTGTATTTCTGTAATTCCTCTATAGGCCTGAATCCCCAGCTAACCCCACAAGCTGTAACGCCTGCATTGATAGCAGTTTGCATATCCACACCAGAATCTCCTACATATAGAACCTCTTCTTTAGTAACCCCTGCTTGTTTGATTATGTTGAAAACGATAGTAGGATCGGGTTTAGGAAGACTTCCGTCTTGTTGACCAAGAACCGCGACAAAGTTAATGTCGGGAAAATAGTAATCAACCAGTTTAATTGTGGCCTCGTGGTATTTGTTAGAAGCCACAGCAATCATTTTGCCCTCCTTCTGTAATTCGCGCAATAAATCGGATATACCGGGGTAGGGGCAACTCTTATCTGTATTATGATCGGAATAGTAGGGAATAAAATCTTTACGAACCTTAAGGATATTCTCTTCTGTT
The DNA here is from genome assembly GCA_036724805.1 of Bacteroides sp. Lineage (GTDB taxonomy): Bacteria > Bacteroidota > Bacteroidia > Bacteroidales > Bacteroidaceae > Bacteroides. The sequence continues at coordinate 4,022 of DAIMFE010000121.1, read as the reverse complement.
TTATGCCCTTCGGGTAAAGCGCGCTCAAACAATTTGTTAATTCCGTTGCCAACCATAAAGTTATAAGCGCTTTCTTCGTGGGTGGGAAACCCAAGTTTATCGAGCACATAATTGGTGCTTTGTGCCAAATCGGCAATGGTATTCAGTAACGTTCCATCGAGGTCAAAGATGATCAAAGTCATATCGTTGCTAATTATAAATTGCGAATTGCAAATGTTAATAGTGAGTTGCAAAGTTAAAAAAGATATTTAAAGCACGGAACTCGTTGCGTGTAACTTGTAACTAGTAGCTAAAATTAGTACCTTTGCAACCTAATTTAACATTAAGAATAGGTATGAGTTACAATTTACTCAAAGGTAAAAAAGGTATTATTTTTGGAGCTCTTAACGAGCAGTCGATTGCTTGGAAAGTGGCCGTAAAAGCCGTGGAAGAGGGCGCTACAATAACTCTTTCTAATACGCCAATGGCAATACGTATGGGAGAAACAACTGCATTGGCCGAAAAACTTAACTGCGAAATGATTGCTGCCGATGCTACCAGTGTGGAAGATCTGGAAAATGTTTTCACACGTTCTATGGAGGTATTGGGCGGACAGATTGACTTTGTTTTGCACTCAATAGGCATGTCTCCGAATGTGCGTAAGAAACGTACTTACGATGATTTGGATTATGATATGCTTGATAAAACGTTGGATGTATCGGCAATTTCGTTTCATAAGATGATGCAGGTAGCTAAAAAGATGAATGCCATTGCCGAATATGGTTCTGTATTGGCGCTTAGTTATGTGGCAGCTCAACGTACCTTCTTCGGTTATAACGATATGGCAGATGCTAAAGCATTGCTCGAATCGATTGCCAGAAGCTTTGGTTACATCTACGGGCGCGAAAAGCACGTACGTGTAAATACCATCTCACAGTCTCCAACTATCACCACTGCCGGATCGGGAGTAAAGGGAATGGACAAATTAATGGACTTCTCCAATCGCATGTCGCCATTAGGCAATGCAGATGCTGATGAATGCGCGGATTATTGCATTGTTATGTTCTCGGATCTTACCCGTAAGGTTACCATGCAAAACCTGTATCACGATGGAGGATTTTCTAGCGTTGGTATGAGTCTTCGCGCAATGGCCACTTACGAAAAGGGACTCGATGAATATAAAGACGAGCACGGAAACATTATATATGGTTAATTGTTTTAGGTTTGTGGTATTTAAGTTTATAGTTTTAAGTTTTTGAGAACCATACAGAACTATAAACAATAAACTTAAATACTATAAACCTAAAAACGCTAAACTTAAATATTTAAATACTTAAATATGAAATTGTTAACGCTTCTACTGCTCACTTTTCTGTTTGGCGCATGCCAGATGGATAAAATGATAATGGAGCAAAGCGGGGATAAAACAATTTCTATCATCAGATACGATCGTTTGCAAAGCGAATATATCACGCTTAGCAGTCTTCCTGCTTTACAAAAGATGAACACCCAGTACTCTCGTCAAACAAAAATACTGGTAGAAGATATTCTTGAATTAGGGCAGGTGAGCGATGATGATATGAGCCAGCGGGTATTATCTTACTATTCGGATACGGTTCTTTTACAATTAATGGATGATATTGAAAAGAAATTTGAAAACATTGATAAATTAGAGGAGGAGCTAAACAAAGGCTTTAAACAGTTGAAAAAAGAAGTGCCTGCAATAAAAACTCCCCAGGTTTATACACAAATATCTGCTCTAAACGAATCTATAGTGATTGTTGATTCCTTGTTGGGCATCAGTTTGGATAAATATCTGGGCGAGGATTATGAACTGTACAACCGGTACTATTACGAGTATCAAACACGCTCTATGCGTCCGGATCGAATAGCGCCCGACTGTTTGTCTTATTATCTTATCAGTTATTATCCTGTTCCTCCTGTCAGCAGACGTACGTTGTTGGAAATTATGATTCACTTCGGAAAGTTATATTATGTAACTCAACAGCTTTTGGGGTATTCTTCTTCGGAAGATGTAATGGGTTATTCCGAGCAAGAAAAGAAATGGTGTAAGGAGAATAAAGAAAAAGTATGGCAATATTTAATATCCAGTAAACAATTGTACACAACAGATCCAATGGAAATACGCCGATACACCCGACCTTTTCCATACATCGACTTTTTTGGAGAAAACAGCCCAGGATTAATTGGTACGTGGATGGGTATTGAGATTGTATCTTCGTATATGAAGCATAATAAAAAAACAACCATTCAGCAATTGCTCAATATAACAGATTATGGATCATTGCTGGAAAATTCTAAGTTCAATCCTTGATGAAGGAAGCAACTCTCAACTTTCAACAAAATGGAAACCGCACTTTATTTAATACCTGTTACTTTGGGCGATACACCCGTTGAAACAGTTTTGCCATCTTATAATAAAGATATAATTTTGAGTATTCAACACTTTATTGTTGAAGATGTACGTTCGGCCCGTCGCTTCCTTAAAAAGGTAGATAAAGATGTTGATATTGACGCACTTACATTTTACACGCTCAATAAACATACCTCTCCCGAGGATATATCCGGTTATCTGAAACCCTTAATTTCCGGTAGTTCTATGGGAATTATCTCGGAAGCCGGTTGCCCGGCCATTGCCGATCCGGGGGCAGATGTAGTTGCGATAGCGCAGCGAAAAGAGTTGAAAGTAGTGCCTCTGGTAGGGCCTTCTTCTATTTTATTGGCGATTATGGGATCGGGATTTAACGGACAAAGTTTTGCTTTTCATGGTTATTTGCCTATCGAATCGGGTGAGCGCGTGAGGAAATTGAAGGCTTTGGAGCAGCGGGTGTACTCGGAAAATCAAACGCAGCTGTTTATTGAAACGCCTTACAGAAATAATAAAATGGTGGAGGATATTCTGCAAAATTGTCGCCCGCAAACTAAACTTTGTATAGCTGCCAATTTAACTTGTGAGAATGAATTCATCAAAACAAAGACAGTAAAAGAATGGCATAAAAAGACTCCCGATCTTTCTAAGCTTCCTTGTATCTTTCTCTTATTTCGATAAATGGGATAGAGGAAATAAAAAAACCCTCCAAAAGGAGGGTCTATCTTGTTTCTTTTAAACTTTTCTTGTAAATCTATCTTGTAATAAAAAACAATAATAAAAATAATCTTGAAATAATGTTATTGCTTGATTTTAATATTTATTCTGCAAATATAATCACATAAATTTATTCTTCCAATTTATTTTATACTTTTAACCATTCATCGTCAGGTTTTGCAATAAGTCTTGCATTATTAATAGCCATGTCCAGTGTTAAACAAGTGGAAGCTCTATAAACTCCACTTTCTTTTTCGATTACTAAGGCCAAATCAGCTTTGGCTTTGGTTTGAAAACACAATGGTAATAGCAATTGTAACTTTCCATTATAGTATTGAGGAATAGCGGTTTTGTAATTTCGTCTTACTCTTTTCTTTGCATCTTCTATTGTACCTTGCAAAATATTTGAGAGCATATAATTATCCATTGTATTGAAAGGTACAGGAAATCGGACTTTATTGTCCAGAATTATATGATCTATATTTACTCTTAGCTCTAAACGAACGTCATAAATCAAATCAGTAGAATCTGTTATATAAGTTGCAACGTCTGCCAATCTGGAAAACTTAGACAAATCTCTGTCGCTTGATTTTCTCCAACCTATAAAATAATAAGGGATTGTAGTACCTGGTCTCTTGTTTGTTTGAAAGTATCCATAAATTTCTTCCTGATTTTCTGTTACTAATCCTGTGTTAAAGCAGGCAAACTCGCCTTGTGTTTCAATTTTATTTTCGTCTTTTATTTTATTGAACGTATGATGAATATAATTCACCAAAATTGGATGTCTCCCGGTAGGATTACAATTGTAATCCCAATTTTCATTCATCGCTAGATTCTTTAGTTCGTCAACGCTTAGAGTAAAATTAGGGATCCAAGCAAAATTAAATAAACTCATATTTTCCTGATTAATTATAATTAATGTAATTGATGTTTTCTG
>DAIMFE010000120.1:0-8409 GCA_036724805.1 Bacteroides sp. | reverse complement strand
GTTTTATTAAGCAAAAGAACGCGATTACTAAAGAGAATATTCCTTTATTACGCTTACTTGATAGTTTACGCTTTTTCAAGAATATACCCGATGCAATGCCTGATGAAGCTTGCAAGCGATTGCTGTATTTGTTTTCTCAACTTGATAGTGCGCAAGTTGGAAAGGTAAAAAAAATGGCGCTGAACTATAATCCTTCGACTATAGCATTGTTAGGAGCTATACTCGAAGCGCTTAATAAAAATGAGGATACTAAGAGCTTGTTAAAACAGCTAAATCCACAGACCTCATATAAATTAAGCATTTCCGAAGATATATTACCTAATCAACAAAAATGGTATATAAAATGAACTTACATACAAATAAAGAGTTGTTTTCTACCCTTGTAACTTTGACTGCAAAGCATTTTTGCATAACTTATCAGAATGAGCTGTCTCAATTGACGTTTGTAGAAATCCCTGATGAGAAAGATGTTTTTCGATCATTTGAGAGATTAATCAGATGCATGTGGTAGGTAGGAATCGTACCGGTACGCTCTGAACACATGAAAAATTAATCTGTAAGGAGGCTTTTGCCGCATGGTGTAGGGGCGAGCCTTGTGTCCGCCCTTGGGTATGCGATGCTTTATATAAGGGCGGACACAAGGCCCGCCCCTAAAACTCAAATTACCTATACTCCTGCCAGCTTTTTATTGCTATTTCTTCCAACTTTATTTCGCAGAAAGCTTCAATAAACGCACTTGCCAAACGGGCATTTGTAATTAATGGAGTATTATGATCTATTGCGGCACGGCGAATTTTATATCCATTTGTTAACTCACGTTTGGTGTGGTTCTTTGGGATATTTACGATCAAATCGAATTTGTGTTCCGCGATCATACGCATAATATTATTTTGCGCATCCGGTTTTTCGTCCGGCCAGTAAACCGCTGTAGCGTTTACACCATGCGCATTTAAAAATGCAGCAGTTCCGGAAGTAGCGTATATGTCATATCCTTTCGCATCCAGCATACGGCTTGCGTCCAGTAAATCAACTTTTGACTTCATGGCTCCCGATGATAACATAATGCCTTTTTTAGGAATAACAAATCCCGTAGCAATCATAGAAGTTAATAATGCTTCCGGAAAATCATCACCAAGGCAACCCACTTCACCGGTTGACGACATGTCAACACCCAAAATAGGGTCGGCTTTGTGCAAACGAGAAAATGAGAATTGTGAAGCTTTCACACCAATCCATTCAATATCGAAGGCAGATTTGTCCGGCTGACTGTATGGCGCATCCAGCATGATACGCGTAGCCGTTTCAATAAAATTACGTTTCAATACTTTAGATACGAATGGGAAACTGCGCGAAGCACGAAGGTTACATTCAATAACTTTCACTTCGTTATTGCGCGCCAGAAACTGTATATTAAACGGCCCGGAGATATTCAATTCTTTAGCTATCTGGCGGGAAATCTTTTTGATACGCCGCGCGGTTGCAAAATAAATCTTCTGTGCCGGAAATACCAAAGTAGCATCTCCGGAGTGAACACCGGCAAATTCAATATGTTCGCTAATGGCATATTCAACAACTTCGCCATTTTGAGCTACAGCGTCAAATTCAATTTCTTTTGTGTTCTGAAGGAACTGCGATACTACAACCGGATATTCTTTAGATACATTTGCTGCCATGGTGAGGAAGTTTTCCAGCTCTTCTTCATCATAGCAAACATTCATTGCCGCACCGGATAGCACATACGAAGGACGTACCAGCACCGGATATCCCACTTTGTCTATAAAGTTTTTCACATCATCCATGTTGGTAAGTTCTTGCCAGGCCGGCTGGTCGATACCTAATTGATCGAGCATTGCCGAGAACTTATTACGGTTTTCAGCACGGTCAATCGAAACAGGAGATGTTCCCAAAATAGGAACTGATTGCCTGTGAAGTTTCATTGCCAGATTGTTTGGAATCTGTCCGCCCATTGACACAATAACACCGCGCGGTTGTTCAAGATCAATAACGTCGAGCACGCGCTCAAACGAAAGTTCATCAAAGTACAAACGATCGCACATATCATAATCCGTAGATACGGTTTCCGGATTATAGTTAATCATAATGGATTTATAACCCAATTTGCGCGCGGTTTGCACAGCATTAACCGAGCACCAGTCAAACTCAACCGAACTACCAATGCGATAGGCGCCCGAGCCCAGTACAACAACTGATTTTTCGTTTTTATAATAGTTCACATCGTATCCCTGAACCGCATAAGTAAGATATAGATAATTGGTGAGGTCGGGATCTTCCGATGCAACTGTATTTATACGTTTTACAGCAGGAAGAATGCCCAGCTCTTTGCGGCGGGCACGTACTGAGAGATTTTCCTTTTCCATATTTCCTTTTGGGTTTAATACGAAGCGGGCAATCTGGAAGTCGGAGAAACCAAGAACTTTTGCTTCGCGCAAAACTTCTGCCGGAATCTCTTCGATGCTATTGTATGTGGATAACTTGGCTTTATAATCGACAATGTTTTTTAGTTTACCCAAGAACCATGTAGATATTTTAGTTAAGTTGTGAATACGATCGATGGTATATCCTTTTTCCATTGCGGCGGCAATAGCAAATACGCGAAGGTCGGTAGGATATTCCAATTCGCGGTCGAGGTCTTCAAAATCGAGGTCCTCATTTCCTACAAAACCATGCATTCCCTGCCCAATCATACGTAATCCTTTCTGGATAATCTCTTCAAAGCTACGTCCGATCGACATAATCTCGCCTACAGATTTCATGCTCGAGCCGATTTCACGGGATACACCTGCGAACTTAGTTAAATCCCAACGGGGTATTTTACAAATCAGGTAATCCAGTTCCGGAGCAACATATGCCGAGTTGGGTGTTCCCATTTCACCAATCTGATCCAGCGTATAGCCCAATGCGAGTTTAGCAGCCACAAATGCCAGCGGATATCCGGTAGCTTTAGATGCCAACGCCGATGAGCGGCTTAAACGGGCATTAATTTCAATCACACGATAATCACGGGTGTCCGAGTTATATGCATATTGAATGTTGCATTCGCCCACTATATTAAGGTGTCGTACGCATTGTTTTGCAATATCTTGTAGCATTTCAACCTCATCCGGTTGCAATGAACAGGTTGGGGCAACTACAATTGATTCTCCTGTATGTATTCCCAATGGATCGAAGTTTTCCATGCTTGCTACGGTAAAGCAGTGATCATTGGCATCACGAATTACTTCGAATTCAATTTCTTTCCAACCTTTCAGCGATTCTTCAACCAATATCTGAGGAGCAAAAGTAAATGCACTTTCTGCCAGCGGGAAAAATTCTTCTCTGTTATTGCAAATACCGCTTCCCAATCCACCTAATACATAAGCTGAACGGGTCATAATCGGGAAGCCAATTTTTTCTGCTGCTTTAAGGGCATCTTCCATTGTATTTACCGCTTGACTTACCGGTGTCTTGACTCCTATCTCATTGAGTTTCTTTACAAAAAGATCGCGGTCTTCAGTATTCATAATGGCTTCAACAGAAGTACCTAGTACTTCAACGCCATATTTTTGAAGTGTTCCATTTAAATAAAGTTCTGTTCCGCAATTTAGAGCTGTTTGTCCACCAAAAGCAAGTAGAATACCATCGGGTTGTTCCTTCTTTATAATTTCTTCTACAAAATAGGTGTCAACAGGTAAGAAATAAACAGTATCCGCAATACCTTCTGATGTTTGAATGGTAGCAATATTGGGATTTACCAATACAGAATTTATCCCTTCTTCTTTCAATGCTTTTAGAGCCTGCGATCCCGAGTAGTCAAATTCTCCAGCCTGACCGATCTTTAAAGCTCCTGATCCGAGAACTAAAACTTTCTTTAAATTCTTTTTCATAATTATATGTGGTTGTTTCAAGTGTTTACTGTTAGTGCAAAACCGTACTTTACTAACAAAAAAAAAGCGTTACCCTTTGAAAAAGGACTAACGCATTTCTATTGTTATTATTATTATGTCTTATCTTTTATCTTCTGCGGTTTCATGCCGGATTAAATTTGTACAAAGTAACAACATATTTCGAACATAAACAAAGATTGAATGCAGAATATTAATGAGAATCATTGGTAAAAGTTTAAAAGAGGAAACGCTTACCAATGATTTAAAATATGATTATTCTTTATTTACTAGAGTTTGTGAGACTTACTATAGCAGCTACCATTGTTGCCAGTGAAGCTGTTGAAGATGCTACACTCATGATAGCAGCTAAATCAACTCCTTTTCTTGCCTTTTTAGATGGAATAATAATCTCACAGCCCGGCTGAATAGCCTTACTATCGCCTCCTTTCACTCTCGAAACCGTTCCATTCAGATAAACGATATATGCTTTACTCTTCTTGGCGCGGTGTCCGTATCCTCCCGCCTGGTCTACATAATAATCCAGCTTTTCGCCCGATTTGTAGAACACTGTATTAGGATACATAACAATTCCGCTTATACGCACTGTGCTTTGGTATTCAGGTATAATTAAGTGATCACCTTCTTGTATCACAACATCATAATCGGATCCGGGATTGTTAAGCGCTCTATCCAGTTCGATACCTACAGTATAGGTGTCACTAATAGTTACGGTGTTATTAATAATGGAATCACTTCCCAGATTCTGCATTGCCAGTCTTAAAGTCGCATCGCGTACAGCACGTTCTTCTGCATTCATTTTCCGAAGCAAACGTGCTCCTTTCGGGTAGGCATCAGGAGTTAATCCACCGGCGCGACTTACTAAATCCGAAAGTCTTTCATTTTTTCTTTTTAATGCATATGGCCCATCGAAAAGAACTTCGCCTGTTACGGTAACCCTTCTTTGTACCTGATAAGCCGGGCTTTTCCGAACAATAATATCATCATAAGGTTCCAGAATAAATCCTTGTGTACCGTCAATTACTAATCCGTCTTTAATTCCAAAAGTGAAATCCTCAGACATGAATGTGCTCGGTTCCTTGCTTTTAGCATCTTTAATACGGCGGGAAATATCTATTTGTACGGTTGATGCGGATTCTAATACACCTCCTGCCTGAAGAATCAGATCTTCGAGGGTTGTGTTTTCGGCAAAAGGATAACTTCCGGGGCGTGCTACCATACCGGCTATGGTGTAGGCTCCCCGTTCCTGGAGTTCGTGTATACTGGATATTTCAAGAACATCATTTCTTTGTAATGGGATATCAGGTATAGCATTATCCATTAACTGTCCTAAGTTGAATGGGATTATTTCTACTGTTAAGTCCTCATGTTCTCTGAACAAATGCGCGCGATTATTGAAGGCATCTCCTTTTAAACCACTGGCTTTAGTGATTAATTGTTTAACCGTATTGGTTGTTCCATTTAGTTCGTACATGCCTGCGCGGTAAACGGCTCCTTTTATTTCCACACGGTTTTCATAACGATCTAACGTGCTTCCAACACTAACGGCGTCACCATCTTCCAATCTAAAGGTTGAAAAGTCTTGGCTATTCACAATATGGATTCGTAATTCCGGGCCGGTTTTACGCACAAGGCGTATAGCATCGGTATAAGCATCTCCGGCAAACCCTCCGGCGTAATCGATAAGCGTAGCTAAGGTTTCTCCCTCTGTTACTTCAAAGTCCATTTCACGTTTTACTTTTCCGGAAATACTTACCAAAGCTTTATAGGGAGATACAACAATGAGGTCTCCTTCCATTAATCTTATATCACCGGAAAGATCGCCCTTAAGGATAAAGTCGTAAATATCAATAGTAGCTATACGGCGATTATCCCTCATGAGTTGAACATTTCGTAATGATCCTATATTATTAACTCCACCTGCGCGGTAAAGAGCATGAAAAACAGTAGCGAAAGATGAAAGGGTGTATGTACCCGGTGTAGTAACTTCTCCCATAACATTAACCTGTATGGAACGAATTTTCCCCAGCGTTAAGCGTATCTGAGAGGCGGCATTTTCTCCTGTAGAGTTGATGCCCGAAATGATTTTACTTAACTTATGCTGAATGTGATTGTTTGCTTCTTTAACTGTCATTCCATTCAGATAGACAGGGCCAATATTTCTGATAACAATATCTCCTTCGGGACTTATAACTTCTCTGATTGTTATTTCGTTGGCTCCCCATACATAAATAACTACTTCATCCCCCGGACCAAGACGATAATTTTCCGGAGTGGCCATGTTCATGTTTGGCTCGAAAGTTAAATGCTGGCTTCGGAATATATTTTTCCCGAAGATACGGGTTTGTTCATCTTGAATCTCTGCGGTAATCAGATCAAAAGATCCTTCTGTAAGGTCATCTGTAGTATCATGTACTCTTTCACGAATTTGTCCGGCAACAGATTGATTGATCGCATCAACATCTTGTCCCTGACTTTCTTGATGTTTTTTCATTATTCGCTCACCCTGCTCTCTTGATACGCCACGAGCTGTTAATTCTGTTGCGAGTTGTTTTTCGGATTTTCCTGCTTTTTGTCCATCCTTAACATATTGGATAACCTGTGAATCGGACATTTGAGCCATAGCAACCGTTATGCATGCAAATGTCATTAAAAAGAAAAGTAAAGTTCTGTACATACTTAAATTATATTGACCTTAACCCTTGATCTATGCTTGGATGTATAAGATTAACCAAATAAAACATTCACATCGCATTGATTATAGATCAGTGAAATAGAATTTTGAAATCAGATAGCCTCCTTGCGTTCTCTAGGAAGTCGCAAAATTAAACTTCTTCTCCAAGAATACAAAATAATTCCTTAATAAAAAGAAAAATTGACTAATATTCGAAACGAAATAACAGTATTAGCGAAAAATAATATCGATTATTACCTCGGCTCCCACTTTTTTATTTAAGTTTTTCACTAAAAGTTCTCTGCCCATCATCAATTCTTGACGCAGTGAGGCAGAAGTGAGATGAACAATCAGTGTTTGGTTGCGGATGTACATTTCTTTGGTGTAAGAAGCGATTGTGGAACCAAGCACTTCCTCCCAGGAGTTAAGTAGGCGTTGCTCATTTAAGGGACCCTCCAGGCATTCTTGTCTCAGGTATTTCCTAATAAGCGTTCCTATGGCTTCGGCATCATTCCTTTTCATCTTCGCCAATTTTGGTTTCGCATATATTACCTTGAATAACTTCGAATATCTTGTAGCTGCTATTAACTTTTCGAAGGATTCTATCCAGGTGTTCCCGGTTAGTATCTGTAATAAATATCTGGCCAAAATAATCTTCGGCCACCAATTTAATAATCTCTTCTACCCGGGAGGCATCCAACTTATCGAAAATATCATCTAATAATAATAATGGTACAGTTAGCCCCGTTCGTTTAAGAAAATCAAACTGCGCAAGTTTGAGAGCAATTAAGTACGTTTTGTTTTGTCCCTGCGAACCTTCTTTTTTAATGGGAAATTCTCCCAGCAACATGGTGAGTTCATCTTTATGTATACCCCTAAGAGAATGCCCCATAATTTTATCGCGTGTTCTGCTTTCAATTAACACATCGAGCAGAGATGAACTCTTGGCATGAGAATCGTAGGTTAAATTCACTTGTTCTTTTCCTTGGGAAATAATAGAGTAGAAGTTTTGGAATATAGGAATAAACTCTGTGATAAATTCTTCCCGCTTTTTGTATACAATCTCTCCGGTTTGAGCCATCATTTCTTCCCAAACTAAAAATAGCTCATCGTCAACAGGTTGCTCACTCTTTAGTAAAATATTGCGTTGTTGCAGCGCTTTGTTGTAACGAATTAGCGCATCGAGGTATTCTTTGTCATACTGGGAAATTACTACATCCATAAATTTTCTTCTTTCCTCACTGCCGCCTGCAATGAGGTCTGAATCTGCTGGCGATACCATTACTAATGGAAGAAAGCCAATATGGTCGGCTAACCGGGAATATTCTTTTTTATTGCGTTTGAATTGTTTTTTCTGTTTTCGCTTCATGCCGCAATATATTTCTTCCATTGAATTATCTTCGGATTGATAGAAACCCTGGATCACAAAGAAATCCTGTTCGTGCTGTATATTCTGAGAATCAATAGGATTACCCGCGCTTTTACAAAACGAAAGGAAATAGATGGCATCAAGAAGATTGGTTTTTCCCATTCCGTTAAGTCCGAAGAAACAGTTAAGTTTGCTGGAGAAATTTAAATCTACTTCTTCCAGATTCTTGTAGTTAAGTATGGATATACGTTGTAATATCATGTTTGCAAAAGTACTAAGAGTATTTTGAATTATAAATTCTGAATTATGAATTTATCCAAAATTCAAAATTCCCTTCACTTTCTACCTTCAAAATTTTATTTATATGTATAAATCAACTACTTTTGCTGACCGAAATACACACATTAGTTAGTAGTTAGTAGTTAGTAGTTAGTAGCAAGTATACTATGTCGCTGGAAAACTAT
>DAIMFE010000119.1:0-8421 GCA_036724805.1 Bacteroides sp. | reverse complement strand
AACTACCAAATGTTTTTATTGTTTTTCGATAAAAATAGGTTGTTATTCAATATGCATTTGAATCAGAATAGATATTTTGATTTTATCACCTTTTCAATAGCTTTTCTACTCCTTCAGCATCCTTCTCTAATTGTTTTCTAAGATCTTCTATAGAAGAGAATTTAATATCGTGCCGGATAAACTCTACGAAGTTTAATTTGATAGGGAAATTATAGATATTAGAATTAAAATGTAGAATATGTACTTCAATGCTGCGTTCATTTCCATTGGCTATAGTAGGGCGATGACCTATATCCAGCATTCCTGCATACTTTTTTCCGGCAACGGTTACATACACGCCATACACACCATTAGCCGGTACTAATTTATATGGTTTCTCTATTTTGAGGTTGGCAGTAGGAAACCCTAATGTACGTCCGATGCGATGACCGCCTACCACCACTCCTTCCAGTGAGTAATTATAGGTAAGAAAAGTATTTGCAAGAGAAATTTCATTTGATTTTAAAAGTCGGCGAATAACAGAAGAACTTATAATGGTATCATCAACAATACAAACTTTTGCTTTTACAACATCAATATCTAATTCTTTTCCGAAGCGGCAATAATCATCAAAACCTTCCGAGCGATTATGTCCGAACCGATGATCATGGCCGATAACTAGCCCGTTTACATTATATTTCTGCTTGAGAATTACTTCCATAAACCGCTGTGCGGTAAGTTGAGATATATCGATAGTGAAATCAAGAACTATGCAATAATCGATACCCGTTTTGGATAGTAATTCCAGCTTTTCTTCGTAGTAAGTGAGTAATTCGGGCTTGTAATTAGAATCCATCACCACACGAGGATGAACAGGAAAAGTAATAATAGCAGAAGCTAATCCTTTTTTGGCAGCCTCTTCTTTTACTTGTTCTATTAAATAGCGATGTCCTAAATGTACTCCATCGAAAAATCCAATCGATGCTACACACGGTTTTAAATTAACAGCAGATATGTTATCTATAAGGATCATTAGCAGCGTTATTTAAACAGATGTCTCCAGTCTTCTCCGGGTTGTGGGGTATAGGTTGAAATACCTAATATTTCGGCTGTTTCGCAATTAGCAGAAGAATCATCAATAAAAAGAGTTTCGTTAGGTATAATATCGGTTTCGTTCAATACTTCCTGAAATATTTCGGAGCCGGGTTTTGTTTTATGCATCTCATAAGAGAGAAATATTTTTTCAAAGAAATCATTTTCGTTATTACCTTTATATGAAAAGCCATTACGCAAACACCATTTCCAGTGAATTTCGTTGGTGTTACTCAACAGATATAGTTTATATTGCGAACGTAACTCCAGTAATTTATCCAATTTATAAGATGGAAAATCTACCAGAAAACTATTCCACGCATCATCTATTTGATCATCGGATAAGGAAATATTTAATTGTTTGCGAACTCTACTTCTGAATTCTTTTGCAGTAATAGCCCCTTTTTCCAGTAACATGAATATTCCTTCCTGCTCAAAAGGATCAATTAATTCTTCTATATTATGGAAACCAAGTTGTTTGAAATTCTCCATACATCGGTTTCTATCCAGGTTAACAATTACACCACCCAGATCAAAGATTATATTTTTTATATTGTCCATCATAACTTTACCTATCTCTACCTCCCTCTACCTATCTCTACCTCCTTTACCTCACTCTACCCCACTTTCCTAAAAAACACCCTTTGTACAAAGCGAATTATTTCTCCAATCCATAATACAAGTGAAGATATTGCAACAATAATAAGCCATGTACCCGCGCTTAAAGGCTCAGTTCTGAACACCTCTCCCCCAAACTGAACAATCAGGAACTGGCCTACTAGTATAAGCAATGCCACCAGTTCCATTCCATAAGATTTGGTTATTCCGTTGAACGCTGATTTTGTTGTACCAAAAGCCCGCGCATTAAATAAATTCCAGAATTGGAGCATCACAAAGAAGGTAAAAAAGATGGTAAGTTCATGCACAGATATTTCATTACCTGTTTTATTATAATGAATCAGCATTCCTAATAAAGCGATGATAAATATAATACCAACACCAATAATATTGAATGCCATTGGTTTGCTGATTATAAAATCAGTACTGCGGCGTGGTGTCTCCAGCATTACGTCTTCACTTGGCGGAATTGAAGCTAAGGCCAGAGCAGCAAAAGTATCCATTATAAGGTTCACCCATAACATTTGAGTAACCGTTAGCGGAAGCTCTGTACCTATAAAAGAACCCAATAAAACAATGAGCAATGCCACAAAATTAATGGTAAGCTGAAATACAATAAACCGTTGAATGTTTTTATAAAGCGAACGGCCCCACATTACTGCTGTGCTGATACTATTGAAAGAATCGTCTAGCAGAGTAATATCACTGGCTTCTTTCGCAACAGAAGTTCCTGTTCCCATAGATAATCCCACATTGGCATGATTAAGCGCGGGGGCATCATTTGTGCCATCTCCTGTAACTGCAACTACAGCACCCTTCTTTTGCAACAATTGAACAAATCTTTGTTTGTCGGTAGGACGCGCGCGCGACATTATCTTCAAATCTACCACCCGATTAAGCGCCTCTTCATCCGAAAGATTACCAAATTCAGCCCCTGTTATTCTATTATTATCTGTATCTTCCGGTTTCCATAATCCTATCTTCCGGGCAATTTCCGTAGCGGTTCCGGGAGTATCTCCGGTAACGATCTTCACATCAATACCGGCAGATTGACATTTAGCTACCGCGGCAGGAACATCCGGGCGAATGGGGTCGGATATAGCAACGATACCCAGAAAGCTGAGGTCATTCATTTCTGTCTGCTGCTCGCTATCGCCGTTATCATCTTTATCTATTATTTTATAGGCAAAGCCCAGTGTACGCATAGCCATGTTTTGATAATCTAACAGCTGCCTGTCAACAGTGAAACGGTACTCCGAAGCATTTACCGTTTTACTATCCAGAATAACATCCTTGCATTTGCCGAATACAATTTCGGGAGCGCCTTTTACCAATAAAAGTCTTTTTCCGGTAAGCGAAGAATCAACAATCGTGGCCATGTATTTTCTTTCGGTAGAAAACGTTAGTTGATCTATTATATCGGCATTCTCACGATATTGCAAATAATTATAACCTTCATTATTTAGCCAGAGTAAAAGTGCTACTTCGGTAGGGTTGCCCACTCCTTTAAACTTTCCACCGGCTTTTTGTTCTTCCAGAAAGGCAGTAGAGTTAACACTGATATCTTCGAGTATGATTTTGCTGATCTCGTTATTGGTTAGTTTTTGATTCTCACCCAACGCATAAAAGTTAGATTTATATACTGTCATTTGATTTTGAGTAAGCGTTCCTGTTTTATCAGTACAAATAACAGTAATGGCTCCCATTGTTTCGCTTGCATGCATTTTACGAACAAGGTTGTTTGTTGCCAGCATTCTGCGCATATTGAGTGCCAGGCTTAGGGTTACACTCATCGGTAAACCTTCGGGTACTGCAACAACAATAAGGGTAACAGCCATCATGAAGTATTTCAGTACGATTTGTAGAATCTCCATGTAGTTACTCCATCCTTCGGAATTAGGAGCGGTGAAATATTGATATAAATCTTTTGAAACAAAGATAACGAAGGTTGCTATTGCTACGGTAAACCCTATTTTTCCAATCAGTTTGGCCAGTTTGGCTAACTGTATATTAAGGGGGGTTGGCTCTGTGTTTTGTTCACTGCTTTGCCTGGCAACCTTGCCTATTTCGGTAGCATCACCTACGCGAAGAACCCTCATCTTGCCATGCCCATCAACCACAGTTGTACCCCTCAACACGCTATTAGATTCGTAAGTAGCTTCTTCATCAAAATGCGCAGGTTCGGTTGTTTTGCTCACAACAGGTTCACCCGTTAGGTTAGATTCATTAACTTCCATGGAAATGGCCTCCAGTAACTCACCATCGGCAGGAATTTCTTCGCCGGTTTCCAAAATAATGATATCGTTAACTACAACTTCTTTACGAGGTATTTCCTGTATTCTCCCCGATCGAATTACTTTAACCAGTGTTTCTTCGTTTACGGCATTCAGTAAATCGAACTTTTTATTGGCGTCATATTCAAAGTAAAAACTTATACCTGTTGCTAATAGTATAGCGATAATAATACCTATTGTTTCTGCATATTCATTTTCGATAATAGAAATAATGAGTGAAAAAGCAACGGCAATAAGTAGAATGCGTATAATGGGATCTTCAAACTTTTCGAGATACAGTTTCCATAACGATGAACGTTTAGGGGGTGTTAAAAGATTAACACCGTTTTTTTCTCTGCTCTCAAGGACTTCCTGTTCACTAAGACCTTTGTGAAAATACTCTTCGTTTGATATAGACATGAGAATATTTTAGATTTAATTCCGCACAAAATTACAATATTAATCTGGTAATGATTGTTCTACTTAACCTTTTATAGGAATCAATTTGTTCGTTATAGACAAAACCTATCGGTGTATTGAATAAAATGCGTGTGAAGAAGAAAAGAGATGAAGAACTTTTTGTACCTTCAACATGTTATTTAGTCAATAAACAATAAAGTAATAAGATTATGAAGTACGTATGTAATGTTTGTGGGTACGTTTACGACCCCGAAGTAGGAGATCCTGATAGTGGTATAGAACCCGGAACACAGTTTGAAGATATTCCCCAAGATTGGGTTTGCCCCCTTTGCGGTGTTAGCAAAGCCGATTTTGATGCGGTAGAAGAGTAATATGTAAATGTGATAATATGCAAGCGGGCATATTATCACATTCACTACATTAAATATTATTTACTGCCTCAACTACATTAACAATATAGTCGCCAAGTTTTTCGCATTCTTCAATAAAGTCCATATACGTAACACCTGTTTGATAATCATATTTCTTTGTATTCACATCACGCAGGTTCTGATCCTTTAATTGGTTACGGAAATTATTGATCTCGTTTTCTATATTCATTACCTTGTTCAGGTCGGCAGATGTATGATGTTCCGGTTTTTCCAGAACCATTATCATTTGCTGCAAAGATTTGTTTACCAACTCCAACATCGTTTTGATATTTTCGTGCAGCGTATCGGAGAAAGTGATATTCGATTGCCGGCGGCGGTCAATAGTGCGGGCAAGGTTATGGCAGCTGTCTGCAATACTCTCAATTTCGGTAACTTCGCGAAGCATAGCACGAATTTGGTATTTACCCTCCGAACTTAATCGTCCTTCAGACACCAGATTAAGATAATTGGCTATTTCAACTTCCATGTTATCGCTAATATTTTCGTACTTCAATATGCGGCTGTACGTTTTATTAAAGTCGTCTCCCTTTTCAATATCCAGTAATTTTTCAACCATGCCAAGCATGCGCTCGGTGCGTTGAGCATACAAATGAATTTCTTTACTAGCCTGCAATAAAGATAACTCCGGGGTACTTAATAATCCACCTTGAATATGCTGCAAGCGGTATTCTTCCTCTTCTTCCTTTTGCGGAATAATCCATCTTACTGTTTTCTCTATTAACTTTACTGCCCAGATAAGGATAAATACATTTAAAATATTAAAGACAGAGTGAAAAGCAGATAGTTTATAAGATACCGCGACATCCGGCGAACCCGGATTCATGAATTTATCAACAAACCATGAAATAGCTTCTGTAAACGGAGTGAAAACCATAAGCACCCATATAACGCCAAACACATTAAATACAAGATGCGCCAGTGCTGCTCGTTTTGCCTGCGTATTTCCGGTTATTGCTGCCAGGTTGGCAGTAATGGTGGTACCAATGTTTTCTCCTAAAACAAGTGCTGCGCCCAGTTCGTAACTAATCCAGCCGTTGGCACACATAATGAGCGTAATAGCCATCGTTGCAGCCGAGGCCTGTACAATCATGGTAAGAACAGTGCCAATAAACAGGAAGAGAAGTACCGATGCAAAACCCATATCGGTATAGTTTTGCACAAAGGCAAGCATATCCGGATTTTGCTGTAAATCGGGGGCGTTATCTTTCAATAATCCCAAACCCATAAACAAGAAAGAGAATCCAAATATGAATTCTCCTATAGATTTACGAGTACTTTTTCCTGAAAACATTAAAGGAAGGGCTATAGCAAGTAGCGGAAGCGCAAAAGCAGCCATGTCGACTTTAAATCCGAAAATAGAAATTATCCAGGCCGTAACGGTAGTACCGATGTTGGCTCCCATGATAACGCTGATGGATTCGGTAAGTGTAAGCAATCCCGCATTTACAAAACTAACAACCATTACGGTTGTGGCAGAAGAAGACTGAATGAGAGCTGTGATTAAAATTCCGGTAAGTACGCCTGTTACCCGGTTGGTAGTCATAGCTGTGAGAATGCTTCGAAGCCTGTCTCCGGCCACCTTTTGGAGGCCTTCGCTCATTATCTTCATTCCATAAAGGAACATGGCCAAAGATCCTATGAGCTTTAAAAAATCATAAAAAGAATATTGCATGTATAATTAAATTGTTCGAATATTGGCTGTCTATACATTTCGTAATATATTTATCCAAATTAACATAATGAAAAGAACATGGATAAAGAAAAAGTGCAAATATATTGCAAAAATAACAATAAACGAAAAGAATTTGCTCCGGGAACTTCTCTTTTGGAAATTTATAAAGGTATGGATCTTGGTTTTCCATATCAGGTTGTAAGCGCAAAGGTTAATAACAGATCAGAAGGATTAAGTTTTAAGGTTTATAACAACAAAGATGTAGAATTTCTCGATGTAAGAGATTTATCAGGAATGCGTACCTATGTTCGCTCTTTGTGCTTTATTCTCTATAAAGCGGTACAAGATTTGTTTCCCGATGGCAAGTTTTTTGTTGAGCATCCGGTATCAAAAGGATATTTTTGCGATTTGCAGATTGGAAGACCCATTGAGGTGGATGATGTGTATCGTTTACGAAAACGAATGCAGGAGATTATCGATAAGGATATCTATTTTAAACGTACGGAATGCCATACGGCAGAAGCTGTAAAAATATTCAGTGAAAGGGGTAGAGAAGACAAAGTGAAGATTTTAGAGACTTCCGGATCTTTATATGCTCACTATTATACCCTTGCGGATACTGTTGATTATTATTATGGTAACTTGCTTCCAAGTACAGGCTTTGTTTATTTATTCGATTTGGTAAAGTATTACGATGGAATTTTATTGCGCATTCCCAATAAAGACGATCCCCACAAATTAGAAGATGTTATAAAGCAAGAGAAGATGCTTGATGTATTTAAGGAGCATCTGCGTTGGAATTACATCATGGGTATTGGCAATGTGGGTGATGTTAATATTATCTCGGAAAGAGGAGAGGCCACACCCCTGATAAACGTTGCAGAGGCTTTGCAGGAAAAGAAAATTGCGCGTATAGCCGATACTATTCATAGCCTTGATACCGAAGAAAACCCTATAAAACTGGTATTAATTGCCGGCCCGTCCTCATCCGGTAAAACTACTTTTAGCAAACGTTTATCTGTGCAATTAATGACAAACGGGCTAATTCCTTATCCCATATCATTAGATGATTATTTTGTTGACCGTGAAAATACACCGCTCGATGAGCATGGAAACTATGATTATGAATCCTTATATGCCCTTGATCTCGAATTGTTTAATAGCCATCTTGAGGCTTTATTAAGGGGTGAAGAAGTAGAGCTACCACGTTTTAATTTTACTTTGGGTAAAAAAGAATTTAAAGGCGAAAAGCTTCGTTTACGCAAAAATACAATTTTAATTATTGAAGGTATCCATGCCCTTAATCCCGAATTAACGGCTCATATCCCCGAAGGTAATAAATACAAAATTTACGTTTCGGCTCTCACTACCATATCTTTGGATGATCATAACTGGATTCCTACCACAGATAACAGGTTGCTTCGCCGCATTATCCGTGATTTTAATTACCGGGGATATTCCGCGCAGGAATCTATATCTCGCTGGCCCAGCGTAAGAAAAGGAGAGGATAAGTGGATTTTTCCCTATCAGGAGAATGCAGACGTAATGTTCAACTCGGCATTACTTTTCGAATTTGCCGCGTTGCGGCCATATGCCGAGCCTATTCTTAGCAGTGTGCCGAGAAACTGTCCGGAGTATGCCGAAGCGTATCGTTTATTGAAGTTCATCCGGTATTTTGTTCCGATAAAGGATAAGGATATTCCGCCAACATCCTTGTTAAGAGAGTTTTTGGGGGGGAGTAGTTTTAATTATTAATTAAAGCAAGGGCGGACACAAGGCCCGCCCCTACACTATGCGGCATAAATACATGCCGGGAACAGAATGAAAGAAACATGAAATGGAGGTGTTTTTCTTCTTTTCTTTTTCTTCTTTTTATATTATATTATCTTTTCTTATATGTTATGTTGTTGCAACGAAATTCAACGAGCGTTAATTT
>DAIMFE010000118.1:0-8482 GCA_036724805.1 Bacteroides sp. | reverse complement strand
TAATAATTATAATAATTCATTATGGATAATCAGGAACTTATTACACTGGTAACAGAGAAAGCAGCGAAGTGGTTAACACCAGCCTATGATGCGGAAACTCAGGCAGCAATAAGAAAAATGCTTGAGAATGAAGATAAAACAGAACTAATAGAATCTTTTTATAAAGATCTGGAATTTGGCACAGGTGGTTTACGCGGTATAATGGGGGTAGGCAGTAATCGCATGAACATTTATACGGTTGGTGCTGCAACCCAGGGATTATCCAATTATCTGAATCAGAATTTTAAGGATCTTGATCAGATATCTGTTGTAGTAGGGCATGATTGTCGTAACAACAGCCGGAAATTTGCTGAAATATCAGCTGATATATTTTCTGCGAATGGAATCAAAGTATACCTTTTTGATGCACTACGCCCAACCCCCGAAGTGTCCTTTGCTATCCGTCATTTGGGTTGCCAAAGCGGTATCATTCTTACAGCTTCGCATAATCCCAAGGAATACAATGGGTATAAAGCCTACTGGGATGATGGCGCCCAGGTATTGGCTCCTCATGATAAAGGTATCATTGATGAAGTAAATAAGGTTGCTTCTGCTTCCGACATTAAATTCGCAGGCAACCCCGAACTGATAGAAATTATTGGCGAAAACATTGATAGCATTTATCTTGATGCTGTGAAAACAGTTTCAATAGAGCCGGAGGCAATAAAACGTCATAGCGATATGGGTATTGTTTATACCCCTATTCATGGAACAGGAGTGGCGCTTATACCTCGTGCATTGAAGATGTGGGGTTTCGAAAACATTATCCATGTTCCCGAACAGGATGTTGTAAGTGGAGATTTTCCTACGGTAAAATCACCAAATCCGGAAGAACCCGCTGCTCTGTCAATGGCTATTGCAAGGGCTAAAGAAACAAATGCCGAACTGGTAATGGCAAGCGATCCGGATGCCGATCGTGTAGGCATTGCCTGCAAAAACGACAAAGGCGAGTGGGTGCTCATTAATGGCAACCAAACCTGTTTAATGTATCTTTATTATATCCTTACCCAATACAAAGCGCTTGGAAAACTTCAAGGCAATGAATATTGCGTAAAAACAATTGTAACTACCGAACTCATCAAGAAAATAGCAGATAAGAACAATATTGAAATGCTTGATTGCTATACCGGATTCAAGTGGATTGCCCGTGAAATCCGTTTGCATGAGGGTAAGAAAAAGTACATCGGTGGTGGAGAAGAAAGCTACGGCTTTCTTGCCGAAGAATTTGTTCGTGACAAAGATGCCGTATCGGCATGTTGCTTAATTGCGGAAGTAGCAGCATGGGCAAAAGATAATGGCAAAACACTTTATCAGTTGCTACAGGATATTTACGTAGAATATGGATTCTCTAAAGAGAAAGGCATCAGTGTTGTGAAACCGGGTAAAAGTGGCGCTGATGAAATCAAGCAAATGATGGCAGACTTCCGCGCTAATCCACTTCTTGAAATGGCGGGCTCGAAGATTGTTTTATGGAAAGATTTCCAATCACTGAAACAAATTGATGCTGCCGGAAACATTACCCATCTGGATATGCCCGATACTTCGAATGTATTGCAATACTTTACTGAAGATGAAAGTAAGGTGTCTATTCGTCCTTCGGGTACCGAACCGAAGATTAAATTTTATATCGAAGTAAAAGGCGAAATGGGCTGCCGTAAATGTTACGATGGAGCTAACGAAGATGCAGATCAAAAGATTCAGGCAGTAATGAAATCATTAGGTATCTAATGAAATTTGAAAATGTTTATACAAGGCTGCCTTCTAAAAACGGGCAGCCTTTTTTCATTAAGTTGGCTTTTTTATTTAGTTTTGAAAGTGTATTGTAAGAAGAAAATATTTTACTTATTTGTTTTTGAAACTACGATTGTTTCGGCGTTTCTAGCATAATTTGTTATCACCAAAGTTTATTTTTTAATGTTTAAAAGATAGATTCGGCGTTTATTAATCTAACTTAGATAATACAGACGCAAAGTAAAACTTGAATTTATTTTTTATAAACATTTTAAACTACAATCTATGGTAATTGCATATTTAAGAGTAAGTACGGAGAAGCAATTTTTAGAGAATCAGAAGGAAGAAATTCTGCGTTTTGCAGAAAAAAGAAACTTTAGTATCGACAAGTGGTGTACCGAAACAATAAGTGGAAAAGTTGCTACACAAAACAGAAAGATATCTCGTGTTTTCAAAAGTATGAAACCGGGAGATGTGCTCGTGGTAACCGAAATTTCGCGATTAAGCAGAACGCTTCTGGAAATAATGAATATTCTCAACCTGTGTATACAAAAGGGAGTAATTTTATATAGCACAAAAGACGGATATGTTTTTCAGGATGATATAAATAGCAAGGTGCTGGGATTTGCTTTTGGGTTGGTAGCAGAGATAGAAAGAAACCTTATTTCTATACGAACAAAAGAAGCGCTGGCCCGCCGGAAGAAAGAAGGCAAATTGCTTGGTCGTAAAAAGGGATATAGTCCCAAAATGGAAATACTGAGGAAGCACCGTAAAGATATTGAAAAGCAATTGCAGAAAGGGAGCTCATCCAAGATTATAGCAAAAAGTATGGGTGTATCCCGATCTACGGTGCAACGTTACATTAATAATGAACTAATTAAATAATAATGTGTTAATTTGATAATGGGCTAATGCATAGTAATTAGCACATTACCTTATTATCTCATTACAACATTTTAATAATTATTTATTATGGCAAAAACAAATTTTAAAGGAAATCCGGTAAAGATTGCAGGTGAAGTAATTGAACCGGGAGCTAATGCGCCTGATTTTACTCTCGTAAAAAAAGACTTGTCATCATTAACTTTGAAAGAGTTGAAAGGCAAGAATGTAGTTTTGAATATTTTTCCAAGCCTTGATACAGGGGTATGTGCAACGTCTGTTCGTAAATTCAACAAAATGGCTTCAAGCATGGATAATACTGTTGTTTTAGCTATTTCTAAAGATTTACCTTTTGCGCAAGAACGGTTTTGTACCACTGAAGGCATAGAGAATCTTATTCCACTTTCTGATTTTAGGAAATCAGATTTTGATCAAAATTATGGTTTGCTAATGGAGGATGGACCTCTTGCGGGATTGTTAGCAAGAACAGTGGTTGTGATTGATAAAGATGGTGTTGTAAAATATGTGGAGTTAGTTTCGGAGATAACACAAGAGCCGGATTATGATAAAGCCTTAGCGGCAGTAAAGGCGTAATAGCTGATAATAGCTAACGTCATCCTTCGCTTCCCTCAGGATGACGTTAGTTTTTTTATGTAGTTTCTTTTGCTTGTTTTGGTTTATTTAATCCCTTGTAAATCAGTAAAGCAATTATCAGAACAACTATTATAATAATTCCATAACCAATTTCCTTACTATATTTAGTAACGGTTTGCATCATCATTTCTTCGTTTTCCATACCCGGAACGGAAGAGAGATAATAACCGATTGTAGCCAGAACCATATTCCATATTCCGGCTCCTAGAGTAGTGTAAAGTAAAAAAGGTGCCAGTTTCATTTTAGCCAAACCGGCGGGTATAGAAATAAGCTGCCTTATTCCCGGAATTAACCGACCCACGAAGGTCGATATTGCTCCATGCTTCTCAAAATATTGCTCCGCTTTAACAACCTTGGATTCATCTATCAAACACATATGTCCGAAGCGACTGTTTGCGAACTTATAAACAATGGGGCGACCAAGATATTTAGCAAGGTAATAATTTATCAATGCTCCGAAATTAGCTCCCAAGGTGGCAAAGAACACCACCAAAAATACGTTCATTTCATCATTCACCGCAGCTTTATAAGCAGCAGGAGGCACAACCACTTCCGAAGGAAACGGTATGAAAGAACTTTCAATTGTCATCAGAAATGTTATTGTCCAATAGTTCAGGTGATCCAGACACCACTGAATAAAAGCTACAGATTCCATTTTATAGTTTTATGTATTGATTTGCATCGTTGTGTATCTAATTGTCATTCGTCAAGTTTAAATCATCGAAAAAGCCACTAAATATAGTATTAATTCTTTCAATAAGTGCATTGATTTCAAGACCATCCAGTTCTAATTTATTTTCCGGATCCATATAATTCAAACCCTTCCTGATGAAATCAATGTTTTTACTGATTTCTTCCCTATCATTTAATCCTGCACAAGCCAAAAGCAAGTTTAGTCCTAATCCTTCTATTTCCGGGGTTTCCTCCATTACATACAGGAAAATATCTTTAGCTTTATTATACATTTTATTTTCAAGATAGCTAATTCCCAGGTTATACCAGTTTTCCGGATCGGGATCACTCAAAACAGTTTCTTCCCATTCGCTCAATGATTTAGTTTCTTCAGAATCGGTAGTAGTAAGAAGAAGCTGCATGATGCGTACATCATTACTTGCGGGAATCATCATGTCGGTATAAAATTGAGCTTCTTCATATCTTCCCAATTTATACAAGCATTTAGCCATATTAAATGCCGTATTATGGTGAAAAGGTTGTTCTGACTTATGTGTTTCCAGCTCGGCATTATTGAAATTTTCATAAGCTGTTTCGTAATTGCCCAGACTCATGTGGCAAACCCCAATGTAATAGTGCACATATCGGTGTGGCAGAACATCTGAATCAAGTACCTTATATAGATCTTCTAATGCCTTTTCAAAATTTTCTAAAAACATATAAGACTGCCCCCGCAATACATAAGGAGCATCTTCATTTGGGTCGGCTATCATGGCAAATTCTGCCGCTTCGATGGCTTTGTTAGGTTGCGATAAGGCCGAATAGCACTCTGCTAATTTCATCCAGGCATGAAATGAGTAGGGGGTTTCATCAATGATTTCATTGCACATTTTAATGGCATCATCGTATTTTTCGGCATCAATTAAAGCAGATAATAATGAAGCAGATACTTCGGGATCTTTAGGAGATATCCTGCCTGCCATCTTCAAACATTTCATGGCTTTATTTTTGTTATCCATATCTTCATATAGCTTAGCCATATCAATCAGGATATCAGTATCTGTGGTGTTTTTTAATAATTCATCAAGTAGGGTTAACGCTTTGTCAACATTTCCTTCTTCCATAAATAGTTCCGCATTTAAACATTCTATTTCATTAGAGTAAGGATGACGAATATTATTTATAACCTCTCTGGCTTCCGGTAAATTGCCTTCATCAATAAATAATTCTATTTGCGTGCGTATTATTTCATCATTGTCAGGATGAATGAGCAGCGCATTGGATAAAGCCAGGTGTGCGTCTTCATCTTTCTTGTCTACCCAATAATGGCTCGCAATTTCAATATATTCACTTGCATCCAGATACAAAACTTTGTGATCCGAAAGAGCTTTTTCGTATCGTTTAATAAGTTCTTGTAAATTTTCTGTATTCAAAAGAAACTCCTTATAATTTGTTGTTAATTTTACTCCATGTATCTTTTAATCCCACTGTACGGTTAAATACAAGATGTTCGGGAGTTGATTCCTTATCAACATTGAAATATCCGATCCTTTGGAATTGCAGATAACTAAGCGGTTTCATCTCGGCTACATATCTTTCGATATAGCAATTGGGAAGAACCTTTAGAGAATCAGGATTTAGTAACTCTCTGAAATCCTTTTCTTGTTCTGCTCCCGGATTCTCAACTCTGAATAAACGGTCGTATAAACGTACTTCCGCCGGCAAGCAATGCGCACAGCTTACCCAGTGTAGCGTACCTTTTACTTTTCGTCCACTATCGGGCATACCGCTTTTAGTATTCGGATCATATTCGCAATATATTTCAGTGATGTTTCCGTTTTCATCTTTTTTAAAGCCGGTGCATGTTACAATATATGCATTCTTTAACCGCACTTCTTTGCCCGGAGCCATTCTGAAATATTTTTTAGGTGCTTCTTCCATAAAGTCATCACGCTCCATCCAAAGTTCACGGCCGAACTCGATAGTGTGTGAGCCGGCAGATTCATCTTCCGGGTTATTCATGGCATCCATTTCTTCCACTTTTCCTTCCGGATAATTGGTAATGATTAGTTTAACAGGATCAAGTACCGCCGAAACACGTGTTGAGCGTTGATTTAAGTCATTACGTACTGCGGATTCCAGCAGTGAGATATCGTTCAGTGCTTCATATTTGGTGTATCCAATCAGGTCGATAAAGCTACGAATGGATTCGGGAGAATATCCTCTACGGCGAAACCCTGATAGGGTAGGCATACGGGGATCATCCCACCCATTTACCAATCCTTCTTTCACCAGAGCCAGCAGCTTACGTTTGCTCATTACTGTATATGTAAGGTTCAAACGATTAAATTCTGTTTGGCGTGGCCGGTAATCTCCATCCTTTTGATGAGTTGGGGTTTCTTTCAATTCATCAATGAAATAATCGTATAACGGACGGTGAACTTCAAATTCCAGCGTACACAAAGAATGGGTAACCTTTTCGAAGTAGTCACTTTGCCCATGAGCAAAATCATACATCGGATAAGCCTGCCATGTTGTTCCGGTGCGATGGTGTGGGTGTTTTATTACCCGGTATATGATAGGATCACGGAAATGCATGTTAGAATTGGCCATGTCTATTTTAGCACGTAATACCATAGCTCCTTCTGCTATTTCTCCGGTTCTCATCTTTTCAAACAATGAAAGGTTTTCTTCTACCGGGCGATTGCGATAAGGGCTTTCCGTGCCCGGTAGGGTTGGGGTACCTTTCTGTTCGGCTATTTCATCGGCTGTTTGCTCATCAATATAGGCTTTACCTTCTTTAATAAGATCAACTGCAAAAGTCCATAACTGTTGAAAATAATCAGATGCATAATAAATATTTTCCCACTGAAACCCCAGCCATTGTATATCTTCTTTGATAGAATCAACGTACTCTGTATCTTCCTTTACAGGGTTAGTGTCATCGAAGCGGAGGTTGCATATACCATTGTATTCTTTTGCTAATCCGAAATTGAGGCAAATGGCTTTAGCATGTCCAATATGAAGATAACCGTTAGGTTCCGGCGGGAAACGGGTTTGTAATCTGCCCCCATTTTTACCTTCATTAAGATCATTTTCTACAGCTGCTTCTATGAAATTCAAGTTTTTTTTCTCACTTGCCTCTCCATTATTGTTGATTGCCATTCTATTTAATATTAAATCAATTTTTGAAGGTACAAAAGTAGGATTTTTTTTTGTATTACCTATATAAGTAAAACATATAGAAGATTTTTTCTGTTCTTATAGAGCGCTGTTCTATTATTCTTGTAATGAAAATGTAATTGCTTTGAAATAGAACTTTGCTATATTTGCAGTTGAGTTTTTAAGTTCTTAACTTTTTAAGTTACAAACCCTGCTTGTGATAAGGATGATGCTAACTATAAACTCAAAAACTATAAACTCAAAACTTAGAAACTCAAAAACTTAAAAACAATGGTAAAATTTATAGAATCCGAGTTAGTTCTTTTGCGGAATGGAATAGAAGAAATGTGGACGCTGGTATATAACCAGCTAGACAGGGCCGGTGATGCAGTGTTGACTTTTGATAAAGAACTGGCGCAACAGGTTATGGTGCGCGAGAAGAGAGTAAATGCTTTAGAATTAAAAATTGATAGTGATATTGAAGATATCATTGCATTATACAATCCGGTGGGAATAGATTTAAGGTTTGTATTGGCGATGCTGAAAATAAATTCTAATCTTGAGCGTTTAGGAGATTTTGCCGAAGGTATTGCAAGATTTGTTTTAAACTCTGATGAACCCGTGCTCGACACTGATCTTCTTATGAAGCTACGTTTGGAAGAAATGCTTACAGAAGTTCTTTCAATGTTGGAAATAACCAAGCGGGCATTGAATAATGAAAGCATGGAAGAGGCATCAACTGTATTTGCAAAGGATAATATTGTAGATGAAATAAACGCCGCTGCTACACCTGTGCTTGTGGAATATCTTAAGGAACATCCCGATTCAACATTATTAGCATTGAATTTAGTAAGTGTTTTCCGTAAACTGGAACGTGCCGGAGATCATATAACAAATATAGCCGAAGAGATCGTTTTTTATGTAGATGCTAAAGTGTTAAAACACAGCGGAAAGGTAGACGAGGGCTACCCAAAGTTAAAATAACGTTTTCTAACCCAAAATGCACGTTGCATTTCTCCCAAATGCACGTTGCTTTTAGGTAAACAGCACGTTGCATTTTCTCAAATGCAACGTTGTAATTCTCAAAATGCACGTTGCATTTGAAGCAACACAAAGTTTCTTTTAGGAACAACTGTGTAAAACAGAACACCTACATCCTCCTTTTATCTATCCCCTATCTATCACTTAAAAAGAATGGATCCATTATAGAGATTGTTTTAATGGACTTTTTGAGATAAAAGGGTATTGTGGCATTAGAAAGGAGAAAGATATATTTGCTTTTGCTAACATTATTATAATGTAGAGGGGCGAGAATGGTAATTTTTCTCAAGAAAACTCAAAA